>JBJKSP010000209.1:0-3738 GCA_046703865.1 Thiobacillaceae bacterium | reverse complement strand
CCCGTGCTACCTCGTCTTGCTGCTCAGGTGGAAGATTTCCTTAATATCCCGCCGCTCAGATGGGCCGATGCCAAGACCCTGCTGACCAATCATGCGATCAACCCCTACCAGCACCTCATGACCCGGGTCGACCCCAAGGCCGTCCAGGCCATGGTCGAGGAGAACAGGGAGAGCCTGGCGCCCGCGCCGGCGGACCCGGTGCGCCATGCCGAGCACCAGCAGCACGTGGCCCAGTCGGACGAGGCCAAGGGGCCGGAGAAGGCCTACATCCCCATCGACGACTTCGCCAAGGTCGACCTGCGGGTGGCCCGGATCGTGAAGGCGGAACACGTGGCGGGGGCGGACAAGCTGCTGCGCCTGGAACTGGACATCGGCGAGGCGGTCGATGGGGTACCCAGGCCGCGCCAGGTGTTCGCCGGCATCAAGGCCGCCTATGCGCCGGAGTCCCTGGTGGGCCGGCTCACGGTCATGGTGGCCAACCTGGCCCCGCGCAAGATGAAGTTCGGGCTCTCCGAAGGCATGGTGCTGGCCGCCTCCGACGAGCGCGGCGGGCCGTTCCTGCTGGCGCCGGATGCCGGGGCGCAGCCGGGCATGCGAATCAAGTGACCCGCTGCTAGAGTGATGAGCGATACACATTGGAGACAACCATGACCGAACAGCAATGTTTCATCCTGGGTTCCGTGCTGAGCCGGGACCTGAGCGGCGATGAATGCCAGATCCTGGATACCCTGGGCACCCTGCGCGATCTGAAGGACGGCGAAGTCCAGATCGAGGAGGGCAAGGTGGACAACTGCCTGCACGTCCTGGTGGCGGGCACCCTGGCAGTGACCCGCCAGGTGGCCGGCGGCGAGCCCATGCTGCTGCACATGCTGCAAAGGGGCGAGCTGGCCGGCGAACTGGGCTTCATCGATGGCCAGGAGCACACCGCCACCCTCCGCGCCATGGGTCCGGCCGAGGTGTTCAGCCTGGAGCGGGGACGCTTCGAGTCCCTGTTGGAAACCCATCCGATGCTGGTGTACCGGCTCATGCGGGCCATCATCCGGGGCGTGCACAACACCCTGCGGCGCCTGAACATGCAGCAGATGGAAATGAGCAACTACATCAGCCACGAACACGGACGCTATTGATGCCTGGCAGGGTCACCCGCCACCTGGTCATCACCGGCCGCGTCCAGGGCGTGTGGTACCGGGAGTCCATGCGCCGGGAGGCCGAGCGCCTGGACGTGACAGGCTGGGTGCGCAACCGGCGGGACGGTTCGGTGGAGGCCGCGGCGCACGGCGAGGAGGCGGCGGTGGCAGCCCTGATCGCCTGGGCCAGGAGGGGGCCCCCCGCTGCCGAGGTGGACCAGGTCCGGGTGACGGAGGCGGAAGGCCGCTACGAGCGCTTCGAAACGCTCCCGTCCCAATAACCCTACCGTCTTCCGGCTTTACAGCCCGGCTCGGCGTCACGTAACCTGCTGAGCCGCAAGGAAGAACGTTCACATGTCCATCGTCATAAAGACCCCAGAGGAAATCGAGAAGATGCGCGTGGCCGGCCGGCTGGGCGCCGAGGTGCTGGACTACATCACGCCTTTCGTCCAGCCCGGCGTCACCACCGGGGAACTGGACCGCCTGTGCCACGACTACATGGTCGACGTCCAGGGCACCATCCCCGCCCCGCTGAACTACGCCCCGCCCGGCCACAAGCCCTATCCCAGGTCCATCTGCACCTCGGTGAACCATCAGGTCTGCCACGGAATACCGGGGGACCGGAGGCTCAAGTCCGGGGATGTGGTCAACCTGGACATCACGGTCATCAAGGACGGCTGGCACGGCGACACCTCGCGCATGTTCATGCCGGGCAGCCCCGCCATCCTGGCCAAGCGCCTGGTGGAGGTGACCTATGAATGCATGTGGAAGGGCATCCTGGCCGTGCGTCCGGGCGCCCACCTGGGCGACATCGGCTACACCATCCAGCAGCATGCCGAATCCCACGGCTTTTCCGTGGTACGGGAATTCTGCGGCCACGGGGTGGGCGCCAAGTTCCACGAGGAGCCCCAGGTGCTGCACTACGGCCGTCCCGGTACCGGGCTGGAACTCCAGCCCGGCATGATCTTCACCATCGAGCCCATGATCAACGCCGGCCGCCGGGACATCCGGGTCCTGGGCGACGGCTGGACGGTGGTGACCAAGGACCATGCCCTGTCCGCCCAATGGGAGCACACCGTGCTGGTCACCGAATCCGGCTATGAGGTGCTCACCCTCTCCCAGGACAGTCCGCCGCCTCCCGCCTTCGTCAGCGCTCCCTCGACCCTGGCCGCGTGAGCATGGACATGGCAAGCACCGCCCAATGGCGGAAGGAATACGCCGCCTCGCGCCAGGCGCTCATCGACGCCTACCTCGCCCGGCCGCGGCCCCACGCCCTGCTCAGCGGTCTGTCCCGGGCGACCGACCGGCTGTTCCGCCACATCTGGCAGGCCCATCGCATGCCCCGGGGCGTGGCCCTGGTGGCGGTGGGCGGCTACGGCCGGGCCGAGCTGTATCCCCAGTCGGACGTGGACGTGCTCATCCTTCTGGACGAGAAGCTGCCCGAGGCCGAGCGGACACGGATCGAACCGCTGATCGGCCTGTTCTGGGACGTGGGCCTGACCGTGGGCCACAGCGTGCGTACCCTGGAAGAATGTCTGGCGGAGGCCGCCAAGGACGTCACCGTCCAGACCAACATGCTGGAGGCACGCCTGTTGGTCGGCGACCGGGCACTGTTCCACGAGTTCCAGAGCCGCTACCGCGCCAGCCTGGACCCGGTCGCCTTCTACGAGGCCAAGGCGCTGGAGCAGGAAAACCGCCACGGCCGCGCGGCCGACCGCGCCCTGCGCCTGGAACCCAACGTCAAGGAAAGCCCGGGCGGGCTGCGGGATGTCCAGATGGTGGGCTGGGTCTGCGCCGCGGCGGGGCTGCCCCGTACCCTGAGCGGACTCACCCGCGTCGGACTGCTGTCCCGGGAAGAGACCCGCAGACTCAATGCCCACCAGCGCTTCATGGCCCATTTGCGCATCAGGCTGCATCTGGCCGCCAACCCCCACGAGGACCGTCTGCTGATCGAACTCCAGGGCCGGCTGGCGCAGGAACTGGGGATCCGGCCCAAGGGCAATCGCCGCGCCGCCGAGGTGCTGATGCAGCGGTATTTCCAGTCTGCCCGCGAAATGAGCCTGGCCAACGAGCTTCTGCTGGGGGCCATGCGCTGCCGCCTCAAACCCACGCGTCAGAACGCCCCCCTGGACGGTGACCCCGCCTACGCCCAACGGGGCATGTTGCTGGATTTCGCGGAGGAAGACCTGCCGGAGCAGCAGCCCGACATCATCCTGACCGCCTTCCGGGTCCTTCAGAGCCACCCGGATCTCCAGGGCTTCGCACCGGGGGCACTGCGCGCCCTGTGGCGGGCCGGACGCACCATCGACGCGAACTTCCGGCGCCAGGCCCGACACCGCGACGAATTCATGAAACTGCTCCGGGAGCCACACGGCCTCACCAGCAGCCTCAGGCTCATGCACCGCCTGGGCATCCTGGGGCGTTATCTGCCCGCCTTCGGCCGGATCACGGGCCAGTTGCAGCACGACCTCTACCACATCTATCCGGTGGACGAGCATATCCTGACCGTGCTCAGGAACCTGCGCCGAATGGCCGTGCCCGCCCTGGCCCACGAGTTCCCCCTGGCCCACCGCCTGATCACCGATTTCGAACGGCCCGAACTGCTGTACCT
>JBJKSP010000208.1:0-7810 GCA_046703865.1 Thiobacillaceae bacterium | reverse complement strand
CACCTGGACAGCGTTATCCAGCCCGCCGCTGCCACCAGGCCTGTCGATGGATACGAACGGCGTCATCACAGGAACTCCCACTGCGACAGGAACCTATCAGTTCGTGCTGAAGGTCACGAATAGCGACGGGCTGTCCGCCAGCCGAACGATAAGCCTGACCGTGAACCCGCCATCGGGTCCAACGGCGGGCGCGTTAGCAATCAACACCTCGTCCCTGCCGGACGCCAAGGTCAACACGGCCTACGCAGCGCAGCTCAATGCCACGGGCGGGACGCTCCCGTACCACTGGACTGCGACCCAACTGCCAGCAGGGCTTGGCCTCGATGCTGGCACCGGGCTGATCAGCGGCACGGCACTGGGTGCCGGCGACTTCACCTTTACCGTGACGGTCACGGACAATGCAGCCGCCTCGGTCAGCACAGACTTCACGCTGACGATCACTCCGTAAGCGGAGACACAGGCCCTTCAGGCCCGCCACACTCGTGGCGGGCCTTTTGTTGTGGCCCCAAAGGCGGAGGAGAGCAGAGCCGAGTTCTCGGCGGTGCTGACCGATCAGCGTCCATAAATGCAGAACGACCGGACCCTGACGTACCTTTTCGTCAGAGAATCAAGAAGCGTTCCAGAACTGCAAGGATCAGCAGCAGGACGGCCAAGGCTAGGCCACCCTTGAAAATCAGACCAGCGAAGCGCAGCCAGCGGGGGTCGCGGTTGAGTGAATAGCCCAGCAGGGTGAAGACGATGACTGCGCCGCACAGCATGAGCAGCAGGCGCAGGGCGAGCATCAGGCGATGCGTGGATGCAGGTTTAGGATGCCGCGGGGGGTAGTCTGCTCGTCGGGGAAGGTGGCCCATTCCCAGGCCGAGGCATCGGCCATCAGGGCGCGCAGAAGCTTGTTGTTCAAGCCATGGCCGGACTTGTAGGCACTGAAGGCGCCGATGATGGGATGGCCGGCCAGATATAGGTCACCCACCGCATCCAAGACCTTGTGCTTGACGAATTCATCCGCGTAGCGCAGTCCGCCCTCGTTCAGGACCCGGTATTCGTCCATCACGACGGCATTGTCCAGGGTGCCGCCCAAGGCCAGCCCCACGCTGCGCAGCTGTTCCACGTCGCGCATGAAGCCGAAGGTGCGGGCGCGGCTGATTTCCTTGATGTAGGAGTGCTCTGCGAAATCGATGCGGATCTCCTGGCCGGATTGCTGCAGGACCGGATGCTCGAAATCGATCATGAACGAGAGTCTGTAACCTTCATAGGGGGTGAACTCGGCCCATTTGTCACCCTCTTCTACCCGTACCTTCTTCATGATGCGCAGATAGCGCTTGGGCGCTTCCTGCTCCTGAAGGCCGGCCGACTGGATGAGAAAGACGAAGGGTGCCGCCGATCCGTCCAGGATCGGAACCTCGGGTCCGGCGAGGTCGATGTGGATGTTGTCTATGCCCAGTCCGGACAGGGCCGACATCAGGTGTTCCACCGTGGAAACCTTGACCCCGCCGCTCTCCAGAGCGGAACACAGCCGGGTGTCGGTCACCAGTTCCGGTGATGCCCTGAACTCCACGGGAGGTTCCAAATCCGTACGGCGGAACACGATGCCGGTGCCGGGCTGGGCCGGACGCAGGGTCAGCTCGACCTTGCAGCCGCTGTGCAGCCCCACGCCGGTGGCGTGGACCAGGGATTTGAGGGTACGTTGTCGGATCATGCCGGTAAGATGGAGACCTTTTTATCGATAATACCGTCCGATCGGCTCAGGGTGGGAAATTTGCCCTCGTGCCGATCGGACGGTCATGGCGCGTGTTGTGTGTCGGGCACAGCTCCTGGTCTTGCCGGTCAATCGGCCTGCTTGCGCAGAAAGGCCGGAATGTCCAGTGTGTCGATGCCCTGCTGCTGGGCGGCGTCCATGGCAGCCGAGCTTCGGCGTGGGTTGTGGCGCAGCGTGGTCGGGATCTCGTAGTCCGTGTTGGGATCGAATCCACGTCCCATCGGCACCATGCCGTCCGTTCCGGTGGCCACACTTTGGATCACCGTGATCTGGGGTTTGTTCGCCTTGGCCATGGCGCTGCCCAGACCGGTCGCCACCATGGTGACGCGGATGGTGTCGCCCAGATCCGCATCCATCGCCGTTCCGACGATGACCGTAGCCTCCTCGGCGGTGAAGCTCTTGATGGTCTCCATCACCTCGTAGTACTCGTCCAGGGTCAAGCTGTCGTCGGAGGTGATGTTCACCACCACGCCTCGGGCGCCCTTCAGGTCCACGTTTTCCAGCAGCGGGCTCTTCACAGCCGCTTCCGCCGCTTCGCGGGCGCGGGTTTCCCCGCCCGCCGTGGCCGAGCCCATCATGGCCATGCCGACCTCGCTCATGACGGTGCGTACGTCGGCGAAATCCACGTTGATCATGCCCGGGTTGCTGATGATCTCGGCGATGCCCGCCACCGCGCTGTGCAGAACCTCGTTGGCCGCGGAAAAGGCGTCCGTGAGCTTGGTCTTGCCGCCCAGGACCTCGCGCAGCTTCTCGTTGGGGATCACGATCAGGGAGTCCACGTGCTCGGCCAGGGATTTCAGGCCTTGGTCGGCCGAGCGCATGCGCTTGGCCTGCTCGAACATGAAGGGCTTGGTAACCACGGCCACGGCCAGAATGCCCAGGTCTTTCGCCACCTCGGCCACCACCGGGGCCGCCCCGGTACCTGTGCCGCCGCCCATGCCGGCAGCGATGAACAGCATGTCGGCACCGTCGATCATCTCGGCGATGCGCTCCCGGTCCTCCAGGGCCGCCTCCCGGCCCACCTCGGGCTTGCCGCCGGCCCCCAGGCCCTTGGTGGCCGAGTTGCCGATCTGGAGTTGGATCGGCGCCCGATTCCGGCGCAGGGCCTGGGCGTCGGTGTTGACGGCGATGAATTCCACGCCGCTCATGCCCCGGCCGATCATGTGGTCGATGGCGTTGCCGCCGCATCCACCCACTCCCACGACCTTGATGACGGCCTCTTGTTGCTGCAGGTCTTCCAGTTCGAAAAGCATCGTACCCTCCTTGGTTACACGCGCGTTAAAACGGGAATGGGGGATGGGCAATGGATGACGGTGCGGGCTTCTTCCGTTCCTCGTCTCTCATCACCATCCTCGCTCTCAAAAGTTCTGCTGGAACCACGATTTCATCTTCGCGAATACCTGGGCGACACTGACGCCCTCGATCTTGCGGGCCTGGTCCATCTCGTATTTTTCAAGGCCGGCCAAGAGCAGCCCGACGCTGGTGGCGAAGCGGGGATTGCGCACCCGTTCGGACAGGCCGCCCACGTATTCCGGGACGCCGAGCCGCACCGGCATGTGGAAGACCTCTTCCGCCAGCTCCACCATGCCCCGCATCTGGCTGGAGCCGCCCGTGATAACCAGCCCCGAGGAGATCTGTTCCTCGAATCCGCTGCGCCTGAGTTCCGCCTGGACCAGGCTGTAGAGTTCCTCCACTCGGGGCTCGATGACCTCCGAGAGGGTCTGCATGGACAACATCCGCGGGCCCCGCTCGCCGATGCCGGGAACCTCGATCATGTCCCTGGGTGCCAGCTGCCTCAGCGCGACGCCGTGCTGGATCTTCAGGACCTCCGCCTCCCGGGTGGGGGTGCGCAGGGTCATGGCGATGTCGTTGGTGATCTGGTCCCCGGCGATGGGGATCACGGCCGTGTGCTGGATGGCGCCGCGGGTGAATACCGCGATGTCGGTGGTGCCGCCGCCCACGTCCACCAGGCATACGCCGAGGTCTTTCTCGTCGTCGTTGAGCACGGCCATGCTGGAGGCCAGGGGCTGCAGGATCAGGTCCCTCACCTCCAGGCCGCAGCGGCGCACGCACTTGACGATGTTCTGGGCCGCCGAGACGGCGCCGGTGACGATGTGCACCTTCACTTCCAGACGCACCCCGGACATGCCCAGAGGCTCGCGCACGCCTTCCTGTCCGTCGATGATGAATTCCTGCGGCAACACGTGCAGGATCTGTTGGTCGGTGGGGATGTTCAGCGCTCGCGCCGTCTCGATGACCCGATCGATGTCGGACTGGGACACCTCCCGATCGCGGATGGGCAGCATACCGGAGGAGTTCTGGGACCGGATGTGACTGCCGGCGATACCCGCGTAGACCTGGGTGATCTTGCAGTCGGCCATGAGCTCTGCTTCTTCCAGGGCACGCTGGATGGCCGAGACCGTAGCCTCGATGTTGACCACCACCCCCTTCTTCAGTCCGCGGGAAGCCGACGAGCCCAGGCCCACGATGTCGATGCCGCCTTCAGGCATAACCCGCGCAACGATGGCCACGATCTTGGCGGTGCCGATGTCCAGTCCAACGATGAGATCTTTGTTTTCGCGCATTTTGTTGATACCCGTAAAACTCATGCCGCCCCCGTCCTTCCCCTATGCTTCCGCCCCCTGGCACCCTTGGGTCGTTGCGCTGCAAAGCCGTTCGGGTAACGCAGGTCGATCTGGGTGATGGGGCCGGCCACCGCTACTGCCAGTGGGTAGAACCGAACGAAACGGCGTATCCGTTCATCGAGTCTGTCCCGGCCCAGTTCCAGGCTGACGCCGCCGACCAGGGAAAGACGCCAGGCCATACGCGGGCTGACCTGCAGCGAGGCCACGTGCCAGCCGGCAGGTACCAGGATGTGGTAAAAGTCCGCCAGCCGGCGTGCCACTTCCTTTTCCGTCCCCTCGGGGGCATACACCCTGGGCAGGCCGGGCCAGGGAGTGACCTGAAAGAGGTCACCCTGGGTATCGAGTACGCTCTGCCCGTTCCAGGAGGCCGCCGGTATGTGTTCGCTCACTTCCACCAGTAGCCGGTTCGGCCATAGGCGCCGCACGGTGGCGTTTCTGACCCAGGGCAGGGCCTCGAACGCCCGGCGGGCGGCCATCAGGTTCATGGTGAAGAATCCCCCGCGCAGCTGCCTGACCACCTGGGTGACCTCAAGCCGGGTCTCATGCTGTCTGGCCCCCAGTATGGTGACCTGGCGAAAGGGAAACATGCCTTCCGTCAGGGCACGGGTCGCCACTATCCCGATGAGCATGCCGGCCAGCACGAACAGCCAGCGGCTGATCCGATTGAGCTGGATCGGGTCATCCCACATGGGCAAACTCCAATATCCGCATGCATAGTTCCCCGAAACCGATCCCTGCGGCCCCGGCGGCCATGGGGACCAGGCTGTGGCCGGTCATGCCCGGGGCCGTGTTCGCCTCCATGAGATAGATCTCGCCCGCCTCGTCCAGGAGGGTGTCCACCCGTGCCCACCCCCTGCAGCCGAGCACCCGGTATGCCTCCATGGCCAGGTCCTGCATGCGCCGCTCCCGTTCCGGCGACAGGCCGCAGGGACACAGGTAGCGGGTATCGTCGCGGAAATACTTGGCCTGGTAGTCATAGAACTCGGTGGCCGGGACGATGCGTATGGCCGGCAAGGCCTCATCCCCCAGGATGGTCACCGTATACTCGCCTCCGTCCATATAGCGCTCGGCCAGGACCATGGGGTCATGGCGGGCGGCTTCCCGATAGGCCGCAGGCAGTTCCCCGGGCTGCTTGACCTTGGTCACGCCCACGCTGGAACCCTCGTTGGCGGGTTTGACGAACAGCGGCAGGCCGAGGCGTCGTTCGACCCCCGGAAAATCGCTGTCCGCATCGATCAGCTCATAGTCCGGCACGGGCAGCCCCGCGGCCTGCCAGACGAGCTTGGTGCGCCACTTGTCCATGCCCAGGGCCGAGGCCAGGACACCGCTGCCGGTATAGGGCACGCCAAGGAGTTCCAGCAGGCCCTGCATGGTGCCGTCCTCGCCCCCCCGGCCGTGAAGGATCAGGAAAACGCGGTCGAAGGACTCGTCCTTCAGGTCCCGGAGGTCCCGCTCGGCGGGGTCGAAGGGGTGGGCATCCACGCCGTGCTCGCGCAGGGCGGCCAGAACGGCGTTGCCGCTCATCAGGGAGACCTCCCGCTCGGCGGAGCTGCCACCCATGAGTACGCCGACTTTTCCGAACCTATCTTTCACCGATGATCCTCACTTCCCGCACGAGCTTCAGGCCGGTCCTGGCTTCCACGGTGCGTTCCACCTGCTCGATCAGGCCCTCGATGTCGCTGGCCGTGGCCTGGTCTGCGTTGACGATGAAGTTGGCGTGCTTTTCCGATACCTGGGCGCCACCCAACCTCAGGCCCTTCAGGCCGCAGGTCTCGATCAGACGTGCGGCGTGGTCGCCGGGCGGGTTGCGGAACACCGAACCGGCATTGGGCAGGTTCAGGGGCTGGCTGGCCACGCGCTTGGCCAGGAGCCGGTTGATCTCTTCCCTGGAGGCTTGGCCGTCGCCCCGGGGAAAAACCATCCAGGCCGCCACGAACCACTCCTCCCGGGGCGTGCCGGGGGCGACGTGGCGGTAGCCGACCTGAAAGTCCATGGGCATGCGCTTGTGCAGGTCCCCGTGGCGGTCGATGGTGAGTACCCGGCTCACCGTCTCCCAGGTCTCCCGGCCGTAGCAGCCGGCGTTCATGGCCAAGGCGCCGCCCAACGTGCCCGGAATGCCGGCCAGGAACTCGGCCCCGGTCAGGTCGTGCCTGGCGGCGAATCGGGCCACCTTGGGGCTGGCCACGCCGGCCTCCGCATAGACCACGCCCTTGCCGGACGGGGCTTGGCTCACTTGGGGGTCATCCAGTTGCAGGCGGTTCAGTGCCCGGTGCAGATGGATCACGGTGCCCCGAAAGCCCCCGTCCCGGACCAGCAGGTTGCTACCCAGCCCCATGAAGCAGAGGGGCTCGTCCGGCGGCAGGGTGCTCAGGAACAGCGCCAGGTCCTCCACGTCGGCGGGGGTGTACAGGCGGTCGGCGGGACCACCCGCCCGCCAGGAGACGAAGCCGGACATGGGCACCTCCACGCGCAGCTCACCGCGCAGCCTGGAAAGCTCGGCTTCGGGCACCCCGAGTTCCGCCGCGGCCATCATGGCCTCCCCCCTTCCGGCGGTGCGGCTTGGGTCTCCACGCCGGGATGAGACACGTCCAGTGCGGCCAGCTGGGCAGGCAACTGCCCGATGGAGCCGGCCCCCATGGTCAGCACCACGTCACCGTCGCGTACCATGTCGAGCACGGCCTGGACCAATTCCTGTACCTCCGGCACGAACACCGGTTCCACCCGCCCGGCCACCCGGACCGCCCGGGCCAGACTGCGGCCGTCCGCCGCCACCACGGGGGGCTCGCCCGCCGCATAGACCTCGGTGAGGAGGAGGACATCGGCCTGGGACAGGACCAGGACGAAATCCTCGAACAGGTCCCGGGTGCGGGAATAGCGGTGGGGCTGAAACACCAGAACCAGCCTCCTGTTCGGGAAGGCGCCCCGCGCCGCGGCGAGGGTGGCCGTCATCTCGGCCGGGTGGTGCCCATAGTCGTCCACCAGCGTGAAGGTCCGATCGTCCGGGAGCCGGATCTCGCCATAGCGCTGGAAGCGTCGACCCACGCCGCTGAAGTTGGCCAGGGCCGTCTGCACCGCGCGGTCGGGCAGCTGCAGTTCCCAGGCCACGGCGACGGCGGCGAGGGCATTGAGGACGTTGTTCATCCCCGTCAGGTTGAGGGCCACTTCGATGGGGGAACGCTCCCCGTTGCGCAGGGCCGTGAAATACATGCGCCCACCTTCCCCAGACCGGATGTCCACGGCCTGGATGGAACAGTCCTCCGTGGTGCCGTAGGTCGTGACCGGTTTGGTGATGCGGGGCAGCAGCTCGCGCACCTGGGTGTCGTCCGCGCACAGCACGGCCCTGCCCCAGAAGGGCAGGCGGTGGACGAACTCCACGAAGGCGGTCTTGAGCCGCTCGAAATCGTGGCCG
>JBJKSP010000207.1:0-6225 GCA_046703865.1 Thiobacillaceae bacterium | reverse complement strand
CTGGCATCCAGATGCACGGTGCAGGCACCTCAGAAGGATTCACCACAGCCGAACTAGGTGCCCGTGAGCTGCAGTTCATCGCGCAGGACCCACAGCAGGGGGGTGTCCTCCGGGACGTCCACGCGGTGGGGTGAACCGTTGACGGTAAAGCTGATCATGGATAGGTCTCCAATGTAGGATCATTTTCCCCGGCGCCGTGACCCGGGATCGATTCTTTATGCCAGGGTGTCTCTAGGGCGAGGTATAGCATCTGCTTGCGATCCTGCTATGACTCTCCCGCCCTGAGATTGATTCGATAGCTAAAGATACTTTTATGCGCTGCCTCCGGACGAATGCGGCAGCGCCCAAGATTTCACTCTCTGTCCCGCTGCCTCGTATCGAGCAAAGCTACTCTCGTTGTTCATGGCGGGGAGGCGTCACTCCGTGCGGAGGGCGCCGATCCTCGGCACCTGGTGTGGGGGCGGGTTCCGGATTCGGAAATACGCCGATTGAAGGCACAACGCTCAGCTTCTGCTCCAATTTTTCCCGGGTAAGGACTTCCAGGGTGCTCGCCCCCAGTCTCTTGCAGGGCTGGTCGCTATAAATGGTCTGCCCCATCTTGCTGCACTTGTAGACATCGGCCGCGGCCTTTAAAGACAGCGAGGCCAGAAAGGACAGGCCCCATAGGGCCAGAGTCCGCTTGTTCATGCGCCCTCCCGGCCCAGCAGCCAGGCCGCCACGTCGAGATCCCTGGGATAGGTGACCTTGAGGTTGGTCATGTCGCTTTCCACCAACAGCGGTCTGAGGCCCAGGGCTTCCACGGCGGAGGCCTCGTCGGTGACCTCCAGGCCGGCCTGTTCCAATGCCTGGACCAGCAATCCGTGGCGAAACATCTGGGGCGTCTGGGCGCCCCACAGGCCGGTCCGGGGCACGGTCTCAAGGATGCGGCCATCGGAGGCCTCCCGTTTGAGGGTGTCGGCCACCGGTGCGGCCAGGATGCCCCCGACCTCATCCTCGGAGACCTCGTCCAGCAGGCATTGCAACAGGAACTGGGACAAACAGGGCCGGGCGGCATCGTGTACCAGCACCCAATCGTCGTCCAGGGCGGGCATGGCCTTGAGACCGTTGAGCACGCTTGCGGCACGGCTTGCACCTCCACAGCGCAGCACCTCCAGCTTGTCCAGACCCTGCCAATTGTAGTCGTCCCACCAGCCGTCTTCCGGCGCCAGGACCACCCAGGTGCGCAGTATGGCCGGATGCCGTTCGAAAATGCGCAGGGCGTGCCAGAGCATGGGTCGTCCGTTCAGGTCCAGATACTGCTTGGGGCAGTCGGCACCCATCCGGGCGCCCGCGCCGGCAGCGGGCAGAAGGGCGAAATAGCGTGGCATGGGTATTCCGGCGATATTGTTTTGTCAGGGGGTTGCCCTACATTTTAAACAAGGGTACAGGACTCTTTGGGAGGCAACATGACCACCACCATCCGACCCGCCGCCGTCGCCGGCATGTTCTATCCGGGGGACCGGGTCACCCTGAGCCATGACATCGGCCAGATGCTGGAGTCCGCCAAACACGAGTCCCTGGTCCCCAAGGCCATCATCGCACCCCATGCGGGCTATATCTATTCCGGGCCCGTGGCCGCCAGCGCCTATGCCCTGCTGGAACCCCTGCGGCACGCCATCAGCAGGGTGGTCCTGTTGGGACCGGTGCACCGGGTCTGGGTGCGGGGATTGGTTTTGCCGGCGGTGAATGCCTTCGAAACGCCCCTGGGTGTGGTCAAGCTGGATGAAGAGGCCATGGCCGAGATTCTCGGACTGCCCCAGGTGGAGGTGAATGAGAGTGCCCATGCCTGGGAACACTCCCTGGAAGTGCATGTCCCCTTTCTCCAGACCGTCCTTGAAGCGTTCAAGCTGGTCCCCCTGGCGGTGGGCGGCGCCGGCCCGGATGAGGTCAGGGAGGTCTTGGACCTGCTCTGGGGGGGGCCGGAAACCCTCATCGTGGTGAGTTCGGACCTTTCCCATTACCTGCCCTACGGTGAGGCGAAGCGGACGGACCAGGCCACCGCCCAGGCCATCCTGGAACTGCGCACCGACCTGGTCGGCGAGCAGGCCTGCGGCGCTGGCCCCATCAACGGTCTGCTCCTGGCCGCCCGGAAGCGGCGATTGGCGCCCCATCTGCTGGACCTGCGCAATTCCGGCGACACCGCGGGGGACAAGGCCCAGGTGGTGGGCTACGCCGCCGTCGCCTTCACGGAGGGTGGTCATGCCTAGCGACACCGAGGACAGGGGCAAACTCCTGACCGCCCTGGCCCGCGCCAGCATCGCAAGCCGTTTCGGGGAAGCGACCCCAGATCTGCCCCATCCTTCCTGGCTAGACGAGGCCGGGGCAGTCTTCGTCACGCTGACCCAAGCCGGGGAACTGCGCGGATGCATAGGGACGCTGGAGGCGCACCGGCCCCTGGCCCAGGACGTGGAGGAAAACGCCCGCATGGCCGCCTTCCGCGATCCGCGTTTCCAGCCCCTCAGGCACGATGAACTGAACCGCTCGCGGGTGGAGGTCTCAGTCCTGTCCCGCCCAGAGTCCATGAGCTTCACGGACGAAGCCGATGCCCTGCGCCAGCTCCGTCCCGGGATGGACGGGGTGATCCTGGAATACGGACCGCATCGCGCCACCTTTCTGCCCCAGGTGTGGGAACAGCTCCCGGAGCCGGGACAGTTCATGGCCCAGCTCAAGCGCAAGGCGGGCCTGCCGCCGGACTTCTGGGCCGAGGACGTGCGTCTGAGCCGATATACCGTGGAGAAATACGAGGAGCCTGAAGCGGCAAGCCTCAAGGAGGGTTGACATGAGCGTCCCCGAATCCAGCTATCCCGGCCGTTGGTGGCATGCCTTGGAGGACGGCCGCATCCAGTGCGACCTCTGTCCCCGGGATTGCAAGCTCCACGAGGGCCAGCGGGGCGCCTGCTTCGTGCGCAGAAACGAGGACGGCGCCATGGTGCTCACCACCTACGGACGCAGTTCCGGTTTCTGCGTGGACCCCATCGAGAAGAAACCCCTGAACCATTTCTATCCGGGCACCTCCGTGTTCTCCTTCGGGACCGCCGGATGCAATCTGGCCTGCAAGTTCTGCCAGAACTGGGACATCTCCAAATCTCGGGACTTCGACCGCCTGGCCGACCAGGCCAGCCCGGCGGAGATCGCCGGGGTGGCGAAAAAGCTCGGCTGCAAGAGTGTGGCCTTCACCTACAACGACCCGGTGATCTTCGCCGAGTACGCCATGGACACGGCGGACGAGTGCCGCAAGCTGGGCATCCAGACCGTGGCAGTCACCGCCGGTTATATCCACGACGAACCGCGGGTGGAGTTCTACGCCAAGATGGACGCGGCCAACGTGGACCTGAAGGGCTTCACACAAAATTTTTATGTCAAATACTGCGGCGGCGAACTGCAGCCGGTACTGGACACCCTGGTCTACCTGAAGCGGGAGACGAAGGTCTGGTTCGAGATCACCACCCTGCTGATCCCCACCCTCAACGAGTCGGATGCCGAGATCAGACAACTGTCCGAGTGGGTCATGAAGGAACTGGGGCCCGATGTGCCTTTGCACTTCACCGCCTTCCATCCCGACTGGAAGATGAAGGACCTCCCCCCCACATCGCCCGCCACCCTGTCCCGGGCACGGCGCCTCGCCCGGGAGATCGGGCTGAACTACGTCTACACCGGCAACGTGCACGACCGGGACGGCGGCACCACCTACTGCCCGTCTTGCCGCACGCCCCTGGTGGTCCGCGACTGGTACGAGATCCCGGATTACCGGATTACGGCCGACGGCCATTGCCCGCAGTGCGGACAGGCCGTCGCCGGGCGCTACCAAGCCTATGACAGGCCCTTCGGATCCGGGCGCATTCCAGTGCCCATCAACATGGCCTGATTCAACAACAAAGATCAGAACGCCATCTTCAGGCCTGCCCCGCCCTGCATCTGCCCGTCCTGGCCGCGTTCCAGCCAGACCAGCTTGCCGTCCCGGTATTCGCCTCTCAGCCCGACGGCTTCTACTCGGCGAGAGCGAAGGGGTGGCTGTTCACGCAGCCGGGCCGACAATACGATCTTTCCGTCCCGTCCATGGGTCAGCTCCATGTGGCCGTTAGGTTTGGCCGCCATGGGGCCGCTATGGGCATGGATCAGGGCGACGAGCAGGATGGCGAGGGCGGTGCTTTCCATGATCGACTCCTCCGTCAGGATACCGCGCCGGATGCGCGGCCTACCCTCAAGAAGCTAGACCGGGCCGCCGTTAAAAGTTAGCAACCCGGTCGGCCAACCCGGTTGCTCCTGCGATGCCAAAGACCGGTTGCCCCCGTGTCGGGCGCACCCCAACCGGGTTGGTGTCGCAGAGGATCGACGGCGACTATTTTGAACCCTGAGAGTCTTGATTTGAATGAGGAGGCGGCATGTCGTTCTTGGAGCACAAATGGAGTGAGCACAACCATCAGGTGAATCCGCTGCGCCGCTACAGCAGCCAACGCGAATTCGAGGCGGACTGGATCGGACAGCTGCGCCGCCGCTACAGCCTCTCCCAGGAGGCCCTGGCCAACATGGCCAACGTCTCCGTGACCACGGTCCAGAACTGGGAGAACCCCCGCAGCCACAAGAACATTGCGGGCCACAACCAGGAACGGCTGCGGGATATCGAACGGGGCATGTGGATCAAGGCCCACGTCACCGTGCTGGATCCCTGTCCCCCCTACATTCGTGCCCTGCATGACCTGCTGGCCGCCAACCGAGACGAAAGCGCCCAGGGTCTGGCGGAATACCTGATCCAGTCCCTGCAGCCCGATGATCCCGAGCGTGCGCGTCTTCTGCACTGGGCCGGCCTCACCTACAGCATCGCCGATCCCTGCTCACCCAAGGCCTTGCACTACGAGGAGGCGGCCCTCGAGACCCTGACCCAGGGCGACGCCCGCCTATCGGCAGCAATCGAGAACGAGATCCTGGGCTGCCAGTTCGAGGACCTCATGTCCCTGCCTGCGGGCCAGGAGCGCCAAGCCAAGGGCCGCAGGATCATGGCCGCGTGCGAGCGGCTGTTCGATCGGGACCAGCAGCCCGCCTACAAGTGGAACGCCCTGGAGGTGGCCTGCCGCGCGCCCCTGGACGTGGCCGAACAGTTCCGGCTGGTGAGCGAGCTCATCGCCCTGCTGGGCGAGGTCCGGGTGCGTCGGCGGATCATGACGGAAGACGCGTTCGGCCCGGCGCGGGTGGTATTCGAGCAACCCGCGGTGGTGAACTGATGGACAGCCTGGGGGAAAAGAAAGTGAAAGCGATGACCAAGCGTATCGCGGCCCTCGGTCTGATTCTGACGGGCATGGCCCTGAGCGGCCAGACCTGGGCCGATGCAAGCCCGACAACTGAGGCCGTGCAGGTCCAGACCAAGGCGGATTCAGGACCCTGTGCCGCCGGAACGGCATCAAGCGACCGGAGCACGGCAAAGCTGGCCTGGGACCGGGTCGGCACACCCATCCGACCCACGGGCCTTGGGATGGCCTGAGGATCGCTATCGACCGAACGGCGCCTGTTGTGCGTTCGTGGCACGGAAGGGCCTTGGGGCGCTATCCCACACCGGAGGTCGGACGGTAAGCCCCTCTCGACCCCGTGCGATGGACGTGGCCAGACCGGGAGGGAACAATGGCGGCCATGTCCACACCTTCCCTTGCCCGGTTGCGCACACGGCGGGGCGCAGAATTCATACTCATCTTTCTCGGCATGCCCCTGTTGCTCTGGTGGCAGGGTGCATTCCTCAGGCGCTGGATACTCCCCCAGCTCTGGCTTATGGGCCTGGTCTGCCTGTTCCTGCTCCTGCGCGACCCCGGCTTCGATCGGGGTCAGCTGCTCGGCTTTCCCCGGCATCTGCGGCCCTGCCTGCGGCGTATCGGCCTGATCTTCCTGGCGGGGGGTATGCTGGTCACGGGGCTGGTTGCCCATCTCCCGGAGGTCGCACTGTTCGGCTTTCCCCGGCAATGGCCCATTTTCTGGTTAGCGGTGCTGTTGCTCTATCCTCCGGTATCCGCCCTGCCCCAGGAACTGATCTTCCGGGTTTTTCTGTTTCACCGCTATCGCTGCCTCTTCCACACGCCCGGCCTCATGATCGCGGCGAGTGCGGGCAGCTTCGCACTGACCCACCTGATCCTGGGCAACTGGGTCGCCCCCCTGCACTCCCTCGTCGGCGGTATGCTGTTCGCTTACACCTACGCCATGAGT
>JBJKSP010000206.1:0-12386 GCA_046703865.1 Thiobacillaceae bacterium | reverse complement strand
CCGTGAAGGCTGCCGGCTGCCGGCTCATGCGCGGCGGGGCCTTCAAGCCCCGCACCAGCCCCTATGCCTTCCAGGGCGCCGGCGAAGCAGGGCTCAGGATATTCCGCGAGGCGGCCGACCACGAAGGGCTGCCCATCGTCACCGAACTCATGGACGCCCGGCAACTGGAGCTGTTCCTGGACTGCGGCGTGGACATGATCCAGATCGGCACCCGCAACATGCAGAACTTCGACCTGCTCAAGGCCGTGGGCCAGACTGACCGGCCCGTGCTGCTCAAGCGCGGACTGTGCGCCACGGTGTCTGAATGGCTCATGGCCGCCGAATACATCGCCGCCGGCGGCAACCACAACATCATCTTCTGCGAGCGCGGCATCCGCACCTTCGAGACCGCCTACCGCAACGTGCTGGACGTGACCGCCGTGCCGGTGCTCAAGAAAGAGACCCACCTGCCGGTGGTCATCGACCCCAGCCACGCCGGGGGCAAGGCCTGGATGGTGCCGGCCCTGGCCCGGGCCGCCGTGGCCGCGGGGGCGGACGGCCTGCTCATCGAAATGCACCCCAGCCCCTGCGAGGCCTGGTGCGATGCCGACCAGGCCCTCACGCCGGACGAACTGGCCGGACTCATGGGCGAACTCGATGGCATCGCCCGGGTCCTGGGGCGCAGCCTTTGGCCATGAACCCCGGACAGAGGCTCCTCATCGGCCTGATCCGCGTGTACCAGATCGCCCTGTCGCCCTATTTCGGCCAACAGTGCCGCTTCACACCCACCTGCTCGGAATATGCCCGGGAGGCGGTGGCACGCCACGGCGCGCTCAAAGGCAGCTGGCTGGCTGCTCGCAGGGTGGGTCGCTGCCACCCCTGGCACCCGGGGGGACACGACCCGGTGCCACCCAAGTAATGCGGGCTTGATTTTGAAGCCAGGTCGACCCCATGCGCCTGATCCGGTTGCACCTCCCCCGACGCGCCGCCGGCGCCAGAACCCTGCGGATCATGCAAGTTCTTGCCCCTCCTGAATCCTTGGGACTAGTATTGACCGTCTAATCAGGGGTGGGGCGTGTTCAACCTTTTCCGCAAAGACAAGTCGGGTGACCTCATGGCCTTCCTCAAGGAAGGCGTGCCAAGCGCTGACAAGGGGCCGAACGCCCGCGTCGGCAAGGAGGATTCATCCGGAGCGAGCGGCATCCAGGTCGACGAGTCCGGGGGCGGGCTGCCCGCCGAGCTGGAAGAGGCGGCCATGTTGTATGCCAGCGGCAAGGTTGGAGAGGCCGCCGCGCTCCTCAACCGCTACCTGCTCGACCATCCCGGGAACCAAGACCCCCAACCCTGGTACATGCTCTTCGACCTGTACGAGGCGAGCGATCAGATGGAACCCTTCGAGGACGCCGCGGTGGATTTCGCCGTACGCTTCGAGCGTTCCCCACCGACTTGGGCACCGCGCACCCAGGTGCGGCAGACGACCCAGACGAGCCTGCCACAAATGAACTTCGGCGCCAGCTTCGGCCCCATCGACCGCCCGCGCCTTGAGCGCTTCATGGAAATGAGCCGTGAGCATAAGGCCGTCCGGGTGGACGTGGCGCGCGCCCCCGTCCCGAACGACGAATACGCCCGGGTCATCCTGGATTGCCTCACGGCCCTCCAGGTGAAAGGCAAGATCATCACCCTGGTCGGCGGGGACAAGCTGATCGAGCGGATGGAAGGGGCAAGGCAACAGGAGAATCTGACCGAGGCCGGCTGGCTGCTCCTGCTGACCCTGATGCAACTGTCTGGCATGCAGGCCGAATTCGAGGACCGTGCGGTGGACTATGCCGTCCGTTTCGAGGTCTCGCCGCCTTCCTACGCCCCCCCCAAGGCCCTGCCCGAGGCGAAACTGGAGGGCCAAGCCCAGGCACCCGCCCAGGCCAGCGGTTTCGTGTTCCCCCTGGTGGGCGTCATCGACGCCGCCGCGGAAAGCCAGCTCGTCGCCCTTCGACGCTTCGCAGAGGACAAGCCGCAGCTGGAGATCGACCTCGCCCGGGTCACCCGCATCGATTTCGGCTGTGTCGGCCTGCTGCTGGACACCCTGATCCAGATCGGCACAGAAGACCGCAAGATCCTGTTCAAGGAAGGCAACGAGCTGGTCAACGTCCTGCTGACCATCGTCGGGGCCGTGCAGTTTGCGTCCGTCGTGGGCCGGACCCGAACATGAGTCGGGGGAACGGGTTTTGAGCGCGGACACCGCCGTCTGGCACGGCACCACCATCCTGTGCGTGCGCCGGGGCGCTGCCGTCACCCTGGGCGGCGACGGCCAGGTCACCCTGGGCAACATCGTGGTGAAGTCCGGGGCGCGCAAGGTGCGCCGCCTCTACAAGGAGCAGGTCCTGGCCGGCTTTGCCGGCGCCACGGCCGACGCCTTCACCCTGTTCGAGCGTTTCGAGGCCAAGCTGGAGAAACACCAGGGCAACCTCACCCGCAGCGCCGTGGAACTGGCCAAGGACTGGCGCACCGACCGCATGCTGCGCCGGCTGGAGGCCATGCTTGCCGTGGCGGACCGCGAGACCACCCTGATCCTGTCCGGGGCCGGCGACGTGCTGGAACCGGAGGCGGGGATCGCGGCCATCGGAAGCGGCGGCGCCTACGCCCAGGCCGCGGCGCGCGCCTTGCTGGAGCATACCGAACTCACGCCCGAGGCCATCGTCCGGGAGGCCCTGGGCATCGCCGCGGACATCTGCATCTACACCAACCGCAACCTGATCCTCGAATCGCTGGAATAGCGTATGGGTGAGCGGTGAGCGGACAGAAGCTCGGGGCTATTCGGCCCACTGCTTACCGCTTACCTCCTCTCTATTCCTTCACCGGCCGCTTGGTCAGCTTCCGCTGCAGGGTGCGGCGATGCATCTTCAGGGCGCGGGCGGTGGCCGAGACGTTGCCCCCGTGTTCCGCCAATACCTTCTGGATGTGTTCCCACTCCAGGCGATCCACCGACATGGGTGCATCGGCGGGGACGACCTCCGGGTCACCCGCGGCTCGGCCCAGGGCGACCAGGATCTCATCCGCCCCGGCCGGCTTGGCCAGGTAGTGGGTGGCCCCCAGCTTGATGGCCTCCACCGCGGTGGCGATGCTGGCATAACCGGTGAGCAGCAGGATGCGCAGCCGGGGGCACAGCTCCAGCATCGGCCCGATGAGCCTCAGGCCGCTGTCCTGGTCCAGCTTGAGGTCCAGGATGACCGCATCGTGGCCGCGGGCTTCGAGCGCGGCCAGGGCGGCGTCGGCGTCGACCGCCACCTCCGCCTCATGGCCGCGCCGTGCCAGACCACGGGCCAGGGCCCCGGCATAGGCCGGATCGTCATCCACCACCAGGATGCGCCAGGCGCCTCCAACTGCGGCTTCCGGGTTCATTGCGCTCGCTCCGCGGTGACGCCCGGGGGCAGCCGCAGCACGGCCCGGGTCCCGCCCCCTTCCCTCGGACCCAGCGCCAGGCTCCCGCCCAGGCGGGTCATGGCGGCCTGGGCCAGTTGCAGGCCGATGCCCCAACCTTCCGGCTTGTCGCTGCGGCCCACGGCCTGGTTCCCGAAATCCGGCGACAGGCCGGGACCCCGGTCCAGGACGCTGATCTCCAGGACCTGGCCATCCGCGTCCATTTCCACTTCGACGGCACCCGGCGAGGCGTCGGCGGCGTTGTTGAGCAAGGTGGCCAGACAGGAGGCGAGGAGGGGTTCGTCCGGGATGAGCGGCATCCCCGCCAAGTCACCTGGCCAGACCGTGACCTGCGCACGGGGCCGCATCAGGCGCCAATGCTCCACGAACTCGCGCACCCAGACCCCGGCCGGTTGCCGTGGCAACTCGGAACCCGCGCCTACCTCGGCGCTCGTGCGCAGCCGGGCGAGCACCGTCTGCATGCGCCCGGCCTGGGCAGCCATGGTCTCCAGCTGGGGCACGAGTTCCTCGTCGCCGGCGTATTCCCGCCGCAGTTCGTCCAGCGTCAGGCTCAGCGTGGACAAGGGGGTGGACAGGTCGTGGGCGGAGGCCGCCGCCTGCATCCCCAGGGCGAAGAGATGTCCGTCGCGCAACGCCGACTCGCGCGCCTCGGCCAGGGACTGATCCCGGACACGCAGGGCCGCCGCCAGCCGGGTGAGGAAGAACGCCACCAGGCCGGCGGTCAGCAGGAAATTCAACCACATGCCCCCCAGGTGCAGGTTCACCGCCTGGCGCTCGGTCATGTCCAGGCGCAAGGGCAGGTAATGGAACATGAGCAGGGTGTAGAGACCGCCCACCTCCGCCGCCATGCCCCAGGCCAGCACGGCCGGCAACAGTGTGGCGCAGAGCACCAGGGGCACCAGCAGGAGGGAAATGAAGGGATTGGCATAACCGCCCGTGAGATACACCAGGGAGGCGATGAGGGCGGCGTCCGTGCTCAGGTGCGCGAACACCTCCCCGGACCTGACACGCCCCCCATCCCCCTGCCGTCTCCAGAAGGCCGCGACCAGCAGGGCCTGCAACCCCACCACCGCCGCAAGGGAGGGCAGGGGAAGGACCAGGGTGGACAGCGTCGCCGCCAGAAGCATCGTCAGGGCCAGGGCGGCGGTCAGTAGCACGCGCGCGAACAGCAGACGCCGTAGGGCCACGTCCGGCAGCAGGGTGGACCCTCGGCCTTCGGTCGCGGAAGCCATCTGCCTAGGGCCTGTTAACACTAATTTCACCCATGCGTTGCCACGAAAACGTAGCTGCGAAGCAGCAAGTTTCGAGCTTGCGGCCAAATGCGATGGATGCGAGGCGCAAAGCGCGGCGAATGGCCATTCCATTCGCTCGTCGCATGCGCGCAATTAGTGTTAACAGGCCCTGACCCCGGTCGTCATCGGGCCGCTGCGACAATACGTCGCATGGTCTGTCTCCCTCTCGGGCGCTATGCTGGGCCTGCGTTCCCATGGGCGGATTGTACGGCCTGCCCGACGCGAGACCGGGGTTTGCGGGTGCGACGGAGTGACGCACCCGCACGGAAGGGAACGGATTGGCCGCAAGGCCTCGATCTGATGAAGGGTCCCCATATGCGCACCAGACTGAAGGGCCTGCTCATGGCCGTCGTCTTCCTGTCCGGTCCGGCACTGGCCGCGGACGTCAGGGTGGAACACGCCTGGATCCGGGCTACGGCACCGGGACAGTCGGTGGCCGGCGCCTTTCTGGACTTGACCGCGGATGCAGATGCCCGGCTGATCGGCGCGGAATGCCCCGCGGCCGTCACCCTGGAGCTGCACACCATGTCCATGAAGGACGGCATGATGACCATGCGTCGGGTCAAGGACATCGCCCTGCCCAAGGGCAGAACCGTCAGCCTGCGGCCCGGCGGCCTGCACATCATGCTCATCGGACTGAAGGCCCCCCTGCGGGACGGCGACCAGGTCCCCCTGACCCTCAGGCTCAGGGACGCCAAGGGACGAATGAGCAGCCTCAGGGTACAGGCGGCGGTCTACCGGGAGGGCGGCGAGCTGCGCCTGCATCATCGACCCTGAGCCTGAGCAGGCCCGAAAATCAAACAGCCGGCTTGAGCCGGCTGTACCGTCAGTGCCGCAAGGCGATCATCTGACTACTCTTCGATCTCCTTTTCCAGCTGTTCCAGTCTGGTGTGGCGCACGTCCTTGCCCTTGACCATGTAGACCACATACTCGGAGATGTTCTTGGAATGGTCGCCGATGCGCTCGATGGACTTCACCACGAACATGAGGTCGATGAAGGTGGAGATGGTGCGCGGGTCCTCCATCATGTAAGTGATGAGGTGGCGGGTGATGAGGTGGAATTCCTCGTCCACCTCGATGTCCTGGCGCGCCACCGCGGCGGCGCCGGAGGCGTCCAGCCGCGCGAAGGCATCCAGGGAATGGCGCAGCATCTTGAGGGTGAGATCCGCCATGTATTTGATCTCGCTGTAGCGGGGCGTGATGATGCGGTCGCTTTCATACACGCGGGTGGCATAGCGGGCGATCTTGGCGGCCTCGTCGCCGATGCGTTCGAGATCCGTGATGGTCTTGATGATGGTCAGGATCAGGCGCAGGTCGCCCGCCGCGGGTTGGCGCAGGGCGATGATCTGGGTGCAGGCCTCATCGGTGGCGACCTCCAGTGCGTTTACGCGATGGTCGTTGGAGATCACCTCTTCGGCGAGCTTGCTGTCGCCCGAAGTCAAGGACTCCACGGACTTGTTCACCTGTTCCTCGACCAACCCCCCCATTTCCAGCACGCGCGCACGGATGGACTCCAGTTCCGCGTCGAACTGCTTGTAGGTATGTTCCGTCATGCCTTCTCCTCAGGACCCCGCTTCATAGGCGGCGACCGGAGGATTATATACACCAGACCCCCCGGAAATATTACAGTTCGGTAACGAAGGGCACCGCGATTCGCCGACCGTCGATATCCAGGGTCATGAGCCAGTCCCGGCGCCCGGACACGCACACGGGGAGGGTGACGCGGGCACGAAAGACGCCCGTCTGATCGCGTCGCAGGGTGTAGAGATTGAAACCCATGTCCATGTCTTCCATGGTGAAACTGGCCTGGACCCGGGTCGCGCCATTTGCCCTGACCCAGAGCCCGAAGGGCTGCAGCGCCTTGAGCGCGCCCTCTACCCCCATAGTCACCGTGCGACCATCCAGGTGCCCGGTACAGGAGGCCGACAGATCCTGGCAGGCCAGTCGCTGCACCGGCCCGGAGGGCTTCTCCCCGGGATTGAGGTAAACGACGGCGGCCAGGACCAGCAGGATCGCCAGGGGCGCGAGGCGGTAGAAATGGCTCCTGGCCGAGGTCATGGCGTCTCCTCCCATAGCCGGCTTTTCAGGGCGATGCCGTGGGCACCCAGGCCCCGGGCCCGGTCCAGATCCCCAGCGCCCAGACCGCCCAGGGCGTAGATGGGCATGGGCCGGAACGCGGCCAGTTCAGCGAACCGCGGCCAGCCCAGGGCCGGCGCACCGGGATGGGAGAGCGTGGGCAGGACCGGGCCCAGCAAGGCGTAATCCATCCCCAGCCGGACGGCCTGGGCCAGTTCGGCCTCGTCGTGGCAAGACGCGCCCACCCATTCCAGCGCCGGCCGCGCCAGGGCGGCCATGAGCTGGGCGGCGCTCAGGTGCAGCCCGGCCCCCAGCTCGGCGGCCAGCGCCGGGTCCCCGTTCACGATCAACTGCGCACCGTATTCCCGGCACAGGGCGGCCACGCCCCGTCCCAGGCGCGCCAGTTCTCCGGCGGGCAGGGACTTCTCCCTCAACTGCAGCATGCTCAAGCCTGCCTCCAGCCCGAGCCGCAGCCGGTCGAGAAAGGCCTTTTCCCCCAGCTCCCGGACGGAGGAGATGCCGTAGGTCAGGGGCAGGGACAGGCCCTTCAGGATGGGCCCGTTGGCGGGCAGTATGGGGGACACCTCCGGCGCGCGGGCCCGGACCCAGGCCAGCCGCTGGCCCTCGTGGGGGTGGGGCTCCCCCGACCACGCCGCCACCCGGAAGAAATGCAGCCTGACCCGGGCGTGCTCGTAGTCGTAGTCCCGCACCACCCAGGGGTGGGCCTGCACGACCTCGATGCCCAGTTCCTCGCGCAGTTCCCGGTCCAGGGCATGGCGCGGGGTCTCGCCCGCCTCCACCTTGCCGCCCGGAAACTCCCACCAGCCTGCATAGACCTTGCCCGGCGGGCGGCTGGCCATGAGAAAACTGCCGTCCGGCCGCTCGATCACCGCGGCGGCCACCTGGACCCGTTCAGTCATGGCCCTTCCGCGGACGCCGCGTCTTGCCGGCCAAGCCCTGGCCGCCCACCCAGTCCGAGGCGAACTGGCGCGCGATGCGCCCCGAACGGCCGCCGCGCTGGATGGCCCACTGCACGGCCGCCTGCCCCATGGCGGGGGTGGCCTCCCCCCCCAGGGCGCCGACCCAGCCGGCGACGATGGCCAGATACTCGTCCTGGCTGAAGGGGTGGAAGGACAGCCAGAGGCCGAAACGGTCCGAGAGGCTCACCTTTTCCTCCGTGCTCTCCCCGGGGTGGACCTCGCCGCCCAGGTGGCGGGCCTCTTCGTTCTCCGCGAAGTATTCGGGCATCAGGTGGCGGCGGTTGGAGGTGGCATAGATCAGCACATTGTCCGGCAGACCCGCGACCGAACCGTCCAGGGCGGCCTTCAGGGGCTTGTAGGCAGGGTCACCAGATTCGAAGGACAGATCGTCGGTAAAGACCAGGAACCGGTAGGCCTGGTCCGCCAGGCGTTCCACGATGTCCGGCAGGTCGGTGAGTTCCTCCTTGTCCACCTCCACAAGCCTCAGGCCCCGGCGGGCATAGCGGGGCAACAGGGCCTTGATGAGGGAGGACTTGCCGCTGCCCCGGCTGCCCGTGAGCAGGGCATTGTTGCTGGGCAATCCCCGGACGAACTGGCGCGTGTTGCGGTCCAGGGCCGACTTTTGGGCATCGACGGCCTGGAGGGCATCCCAGGGCGGGCAATTGAGATGGCGCACCGGCTCCAGCCAGCCCCGCCCCAGGCTTCGGCGCCAGCGGCAGGCCAGGGTGGTCTTCCAATCCACCCGCGGCAGCGGCGGCGGCAGCCAGGACTCCACCCGGGCGAGGACCTCGTTGGCCCGGGTCACCAGCAGGGCCAGCTCGGGGGAGACTCGGTAGGCGGGCAGGTCGTCGTCGTTCATGGATGGGGAAGTCGGAAGTCGTGAAATCTAGTCGATGACGCTGTTCATCGAAACACGAAGGTCATCCGCAACTTGATGCCGATCACCATCTACTTTCCACTCGCGACTCGCCTCTTGGTCAGGTCCGGTATTCGGCGTTGATCTTCACGTAGTCGTAGGATAAATCGCAGGTCCAGACCGTGGACTGGGCCGTGCCCCGACCCAGGTCGATGCGCACCAGGACCTCCGGGTCGGACATGACCCGTCGGCCATTCTCCTCCCGGTAGCTGGCCGCCCTTCCGCCGTGCTCGGCCACCAGGACATCGCCCAGCCAAAGCCGGACCCCGTTCACGTCCAGGTCGTCCAGACCAGCGTAGCCGATGGCCGCCAGGATGCGCCCCAGGTTGGGGTCGGAGGCGAAGAAGGCGGTCTTGACCAGGGGCGAGTGCGCCACGGCATAGGCCACCTGCCGGCATTCGGCCTCGTCCCGTCCGCCCCCCACCCGGAGGGTCATGAACTTGGTCGCCCCCTCGCCGTCCCGCACGATGGCCTGGGCCAGTTCCTGCATCACCCCGGCCACCGCGTCCCGCAGGGGGGCGAAGCGGGCATCGCCGTCGTCCATGACCACGGGCGCCTCCGTCGCCCCGGTGGCGATGAGGATGCAGGCGTCGTTGGTGGAGGTGTCGCCGTCCACGGTGATGGCGTTGAAGGACCGGTTCACCGCGTGGCGCAGCATGGCCTCCAGCGCCTCGCAGGACACGGGGGCGTCGGTGGCCACGAAGGCGAGCATGGTGGCCATGTTGGGATGGATCATGCCCGAGCCCTTGGCGATGCCCGTGACCGCGAAGGCCTGGCCGTCCAGTTCCACCCGCCGGGAGGCCGCCTTGGGCACGGTGTCCGTGGTCATGATGGCCTCCGCCGCCGCAGCCCAGTTGTCCGCCTTCAGGGCCGAGATGGCCCGGGGCAGGGCGGCGGTGATCCTGTCGGCAGGCAGGGGCTCCATGATCACCCCAGTGGAAAAGGGCAGGATCTGGAGCGGGCTGATGTTCAGGCCCTCCGCCAGGGCCGAGCAGACCGACCGGGCGCGCCGCATCCCGTCTTCGCCGGTGCCGGCGTTGGCGTTACCGGAGTTGACCACCAGGGCCCGAACGCCGCTCTCGGCATGGAGATGCGCCTGGGCCACGGTCACCGGCGCGGCGCAGAAACGGTTCTGGGTAAACACCCCCACCACCTCCGCACCCTCGGCGACGGTCATCACCAGCAGGTCCCGCCGGCCCGAGGTCTTGACGCCCGCCGAGGCGATGCCCAGTTCGACGCCGGGTACGGGTATAAGGCTGGCGGGATCGGGGCGTGAGAGATTGACGGGCATCTTCTGGGTCCGGCTAGGCAACCATGGCATTTTACCGGCGAGCTGAGCGGTCCGGGGCCGGTTTCACGCCATGGAACACTCGATGGGGGGAGGGGCAGGGGATAGTTGGATGCGACGACGGCCGTGCGGGAATTCGCACGGCGCCTTGGGTGGAGTGCTGGCCCGCCCGGCGCGATTCGAACGCACGACCCCTGCCTTCGGAGGGCAGTACTCTATCCAGCTGAGCTACGGGCGGAGGGGCAGAAGGATAGCACAGCGAGCTTCCGGTCGGCAGGCATAGTCCTTATAATCAGCAGGTTTTTGAACTCTGCAGACAGGGGCTTTGCATCATGGGTGAGTACCACGAAATGAAGAAGACGACGCCTCAGGCATTTCTGATGGCCCTGCTGGGCGGTTTGTTCCCGGCCCTCGTCGCCATCGTGCTGATCGTCATATACGTGGTCACGATACAGAACCGTCATGTGAGCGCCGAGGCCGCGGCCATCCATGCCACGGAAGTGGAGGCCCGCATCCAGCCCATCGGCGTCTCCATGGCCATCGATCCCAACGCGCCGCACGTGGACCGCACCGGCGAGCAGGTCTACGACGACGTCTGCAGCAACTGCCACGGCTCGGGTGCCCTGGGTTCGCCCAAGTACAAGGACAAGACCGCCTGGGGCAAGCGTATCGCCAAGGGCTACGACACCCTGCTCGGCCACGCCCTGAAGGGCTTCAACAAGATGCCGCCGCGGGGCGGCGAACCCGAGCTGGACGACCAGGAAGTGGCGAACGCCCTGGTGTTCATGGCCAACGCCGGCGGCGCCAAGTTCAAGCCGATATTGAAGAAGGAGCCTCCGCCCACCGCGGCCGATCTCGCCAAGGGCAAGGCGCTCTACGCCTCGAACTGCCACGTCTGCCACGACACGGGCATGACCGGGGCGCAAAAGCTCAACGACACGGCGGCCTGGGAGCCGCTGATCAAGCAGGGCAAGGACTTCCTCTACAACGCCGCCGTCAACGGCACCTTTGCCGGCCCGGCCAAGGGGGGCGATCCCAAGCTGGCCGATGCCGACGTGAAAGCGGCGGTGGACTACATGGTGGAAGAGGCCAAGGCGGCCATCAAGGCCAAGAAACCGGCCGAGAAGACGGCCAAAGACTAATCCCGCCCTGACGAAAAACGCGGCATTCATGCCGCGTTTTTCTTTTGCGGGGCTGGTGGGAAAGAGACTGCCTGCCCGTCGCCTCAACCCCCCAGCATGGCCTTGAGGCCGGCCAGGCGGTTGCGTCCTTCCTGCCGGTTCTCCGACGAACCGTCCGACCCGCCCCCGTTGCGCAGCTCGTTGGGGTCCAGCTCGGCCAGGAAGCGCGAGGGCTCGCATACCACGTTCTCCCCCCCCTTTTTGCGCCGACTGCACCAGGTCAGGGTCAAACTGCGCTGGGCCCTGGTGATGCCCACGTACATGAGCCGCCGCTCTTCTTCCAGGCGCGGCCCTTCCAGGCACTCCCGGTGGGGCAGGATCTCCTCCTCCAGCCCGGCCAGGAAGACATGGGGAAACTCCAGGCCCTTGGCGGCATGCAGGGTGGACAGGCGCACCGCGTCCACCTCCCGGTCCTCGCGGCCTTCCAGGAGGTTCATGAGGGCCACGGTCTGGGTCAGCTCGATCAGGTTCTTCCCGTCCTCCTCGCCCTTGCCGGCCAGCCATTCCACGAATTCCCGCACGTTGGACCATTTCCTGCCCGCGCTGCGCTCGTCCTCGCCGTCATAGAGCCAGGCCTCGTAGCCGACGGCGGCGAGCAGATCCTCCAGCAGCCGGCCGGCCGGCTCCCGCTCGGCGCGCCAGGCCAAGCGGTTGATGAACTCCCCGAACGTCCGCAGGGGCTCCAGTTGCTTGCCGGCCAGACGGCCTTCGCAGCCGGTCTCGAACATGGCCTCGAACAGGCTGGCCTGCCGTTCGGCAGCATAGGCCCCGAGCCGCTCCAGGGTGGCCGGGCCGATGCCCCGCTTCGGCGTGGTGGCCGCGCGGATGAAGGCGGGATCGTCGTCCGGATTGGCGATCAGGCGCAGATAGGCGGTGATGTCCTTGATCTCCGAGCGCTCGAAGAAGGACTGTCCGCCTGACAGGACATAGGGGATCCTGAGGGTCCGCATGGCCTCCTCGAACGGCCTGGCCTGGTGGTTGCCCCGGTACAGCACGGCATAGTCGCCCCAGCGCCCCCGGGTCTCGAATTTGCGCGCGGCGATGCGGGCGGCCACCGTCTCCGCCTCGTGCCTGTCGTCCCGGCACTGCACGATTTCCACCGGTTCGCCCGGGCCCAGCTCGCTCCAGAGGTTCTTTTCGGCCAGGCGGGCATTGTGGCGTATGACCCTGTTGGCCGTACGCAGGATGCGCTGGCAGGAGCGGTAGTTCTGGGTCAGGGAGATGATCTTCAGGCGCGGC
>JBJKSP010000205.1:0-13081 GCA_046703865.1 Thiobacillaceae bacterium | reverse complement strand
GCCAGCAGCACGCTGGCCATGGCGATCCCCAGGGTGGAGCGGGTCACGGTGCCGGCCATCTGGGAGATGGGCAGGGCCAGGTTGAAGGCGAAGATGACCAGGGCGATGCCGATCAGCATGGTGGTGGGGATGTTGATCATGGGCTCCACCTCCCGGTCCACGTCCAGCTTGCGCAGCATGCGGTAGAAGTTCCAGGGCATGGCGATCACCTTCAGGATCAGGGTCTGACCCGCCGACCAGAACAAATGCGGCTGGCCGGTGGACCAGCCCACCAGGGCGGTGGAGGCGGCCAGGGCCGCGCCCTGCCAGGCGAACAGGGTGATCAGCCCGACGATGCGCCGCTGGGACAGCATGGCGAAGGAGATCAGCAGCAGCACCGCGGCCAGCAGGTTGACGATCTGGAGGTAGTAGCTCAGATGCATGGCGCCGCCTCTTGGTGGGGAGTGGGGAGTGGGGAGTGGGGAGTGGGAACCCCCGCAAGGCTCTCCATTGCCGATTCCCCGCTTCCGACTGTCCACTTTCCCTTTTCCATTTTCAGGCGGCCAGCAGGATGTGGGTGAGCATGCCCAGCACCGCCAGCAGGAAGGCGGTGCCCAGGAACTCCGGCGCCCGGAACAGGCGCATCTTGGCGCTGATGGTCTCCAGGAAGGCCAGGGCGAAGCCGCCCGCCGCCAGCTTGGCCACCAGGGCCAGCAAGGCCAGGGGCAGCGCGCCCCAGTCGCCCGGGGCCGCGATCCCCCAGGGCAGGAACAGGGCGATGCCCAGGGCGGAATAGGCGAACAGCTTGAGGGCCACCGACCACTCGATGAGGGCCAGGTGGCGGGCGGAGTATTCCAGGATCATGGCCTCGTGGATCATGGTCAATTCGAGATGGGTGCTGGGGTTGTCCACGGGGATGCGGGCGTTCTCCGCCACCGAGACCATCCAGAAGGCCACGCCGGCGAAGGCCAGGCTGGGGTAGATGGCGAACTCCCGGTGGGCCAGGGTCTCCACGATCTGGGGCAGCTGGGTGGACTGGGAGATGAGGCTGGCGGTGAAGAAGACCATGAGCAGGGCCGGCTCGGCCAGGAAGGAGACCATCATCTCCCGGCGCGCGCCCAGGCTGCCGAAGGCGGTGCCGATGTCCATGGCGGCCAGGGCCAGGAACACCCGGGCCAGGGCGAACACCCCCACCAGGGCGATCACGTCCGCCGCCGGGGAGAAGGGCAGGTCGTTCACCAGGGTGGGGACGATCCCGGCCGCCAGGGCCATGCAGGCGAATTTCATGTAGGGGGCGAAGCGGAACAGGGGCGAGGCGTGGGCGGCCACCACCGCGTCCTTGTGGAACAGCTTGCGCAGCGCCAGATAGGGCTGGGTGATGGGGGGCGCGCGCCGCCCCTGGAGCCGGGCGCGGCACTGGTTGACCCAGCCCAGCAGCAGGGGCGCCCCCAGCACGGCCAGCAGGGTCTGCGCGATCTGGAGCAGGATGCCGACACTCATACGAAGCTCCGCGAGTCATGGCCCAACGGTCCGGCCGTCGTACCCGCTTCCCCCTTTTCCAAAGGGGGACCGAGGGGGATTCCCACCAGCGTCTCCCACCCGAACGACTCGAATCCCCCCTGCCCCCCTTTACCAAAGGGGGGATAGGCGGGGCGGGTCACGGCCGGCATGGCGCTCATCGGGCGAACACCAGCAGGAAGATCAGGGTCACGAAGCTGTACACCAGGTACCACTGGATGCGGCCGTGCTGCAGCCGGCCCGCCTGGGCCGATAGCCAGTTCGCCAGGCGCGCGATGGGTTCGTAGAGCAGGAACCAGAGCTTGTCCACGCTGGCGCCTTCGTAACGGGGCCGGCGGTCGAAGGGGTCGGGCACCTCCCCCTCCACCCGCAGGAACATCTGCAAGATGTGACGGACGGGCTGCCCGAAGCCCTCCGCCGTGTCCTGCATGCGCGGGGTCTGCTCGGGGTAGCCGCAGTCCCAGGGCTCGGCCCTGCGCACGCGCCCGTGGTAGGCCTTGCGCACCCACAGGGAGGTCAGGAGCAGCACCGTGAGCACCACGCCCAGGAAGATCAGGGGGGCGTAGCTGGCCCGCTGCGCGGACACGGGCGCCAGCAGGAACCAGTTGCCGTCGTTGCGCATGGCGTGCCCCACCAGCAGGCGCGTCACCGGCTCGATCCATTCGATCACCCGGGTGGGGAACAGGCCCAGCAGGACACAGCCCGCGGCCAGCCACAGCATGCCCAGGCGTTCCGGCCGGCCGGCCTCGTGGGCGTGTTCCACCGCCGCGTCCCGGGGCCGGCCCAGGAACACCACGCCGTAGAACTTCACCATCACATAGGCGGCCAGTGCCGCGGCCAGGACCACCGAGGCGGCAGCCACGGGGATCACCATGTTGAGGTAGGGCTGGTGCAATCCCGGGGTGAGCAGGAAGGCCTGGAGCAGCAGCCACTCCGAGACGAAGCCGTTGAGGGGCGGCAGGCCGGCGATGGCCAGGGCCCCGATCAGGGTCAGCCAGGCCGTCCAGGGCATGAATCGGATCAGACCGCCCAGGCTGCCCATGTGTCGGGTGCCGGTGGCGTGCAGCACCGAGCCTGTGCCGACGAACAGCAGGCCCTTGAAGAAGGCGTGGTTGAGGGCGTGATAGAGCACGGCGGTGAGCGTCAGGGCGGCCAGCCCCCCTTCCCCGTCCGTATAGAAGATCAGGGTCAGGCCGAAGCCCGCCAGGATGATGCCGACGTTCTCGATGGACGACCAGGCCAGCAGCCGCTTCATATCCGACTGCACGGCGGCGAAGACCACCCCGTACAAGGCGCTGATCAGGCCCAGCGCCAGGGCCAGGATGCCCCACCAGACCGCCTGCACGTGGAGCAGGTCGAAGCTCACCCGGAGCAGGCCGTAGACGGCGGTCTTGAGCATGATCCCCGACATCAGGGCGGACACCGGCGAAGGGGCCGCCGGGTGGGCCTCGGGCAACCAGACGTGCAGCGGCACCAGGCCGGCCTTGGCGCCGAAGCCGAACAGGGCCAGGAGGAAGGCCGCCGAGGCCCAGAACGGCGTCATCTGGGCCCCGCGCATGTAGTCGAATGTGTAGGAGCCGTGCCCGCCCTGGAGCACGCCGAAGCACAGCAGCAGGGCCACCGCCCCCACGTGGGCGACCAGCAGGTACAGGTAGCCGGCGCGGCGGACGTCCGGCACCTTGTGATCGGTGGTCACCAGGAAATAGGACGACAGGGCCATCACCTCCCAGGCCACCATGAAGGCATAGGCGTCGTCCGCCAGCAGGACCATGGCCATGCCGGCCAGGAACAGGTGGTACCACAGGGCCAGCAGGGCCAGGGCGTCGCGCTCCAGGCTGCGCAAATAGCCCGTCGCGTAGACCGTCACCCCGAACGCCGCCCCTCCCAGCAGGACCAGGAAGAAGGCGGAGAGCGCATCCAGGCGAAGGTGGAAGGGCAGGTCCGGCAGTCCGATGGGCAGAATGAAATGAACGGCGGGCGCATGCAGGCCGACCAGACCCACCGCCGCCATGGCCAGGGCGCCCAACGCCCCCAGGGGGAAGACCAGACTCAGTACTCGGTCGGGTCGCCGCCGGAACAGCATGGCTGCCGCTGCCAGGCCCAGCCAGCAGAGCACGATGCCCCAGGCCAGATCCAGGCCTGAGACATCTGGCAAAGCGGCGATGGGCATGGGGAAAGCGGGCCGTGGGAAGGGATGCGGGGGATTCTATTGACAACCCAAGTCAAACTCAATGTTAATAGGATTAACATATCGCCTGACCGCACGGCCCATGGAAAACCGCACCGCCCGCCTCACCGTCCTCATCGACCCGAGAAAGAAGGCCCTGTTCGAGGAGATCTGCGCACAACAGGACCTGACCCCCTCCCAAGTGGTGCGCAAGCTCATCCGCCTGTACATCATCGACAACGCCGGGACGCGGGAACTGCCGGAATGGCTGACCGCGGCTCAGCCGGCGAAGCGGGACACTGCGGAATAGACGGCCGAAAGGCGGACAGGGGAGGCAATGCGGTCCTCCTACGTTCCGTATGAGCCGTCAAGTGACAACGAGGTCAGGCGCACGGCCTTGCGGGCGCGTACCCGATGCGGCTGTTGGCTGAAGCGCTCACCGACGCTCCCAGGACTCGACGCCACCGCCCCGCACGTCGAACATGGGGTGCGCCTCCGGCATCTCCGTATTCCGCCACTTCTGATACAGCGCCGGGTTTCGTGACTTCAGCTTTGTCTGCAGGTGCCCCCACTCGTACGCCAGCTGACCGGAGGTAACGCTCAGGCTCACAGCCTTCCGGACCGGCCTAATTTTGCTTCCGTCAAAGGCATAGCCCCGCGCCACCGCTTCCGCATGTATGCCCTTCAGATACAGCGAGATGGCTGCAACCGGCGCCGTATGGTTCTTGAACCGGTCCAGCTGTGGATGGTGGCGATAGCCACGCGTTTCCCCGCGCAGGACGGCCTGCGCCAAGAGGGCCTCCCGCCACAGCGCGACGAGACCCTGGGGATCAAGATATTTGGGATGCAACGACCAGAGACGCATGCTTTAGGGCGCCAAACGGCTCTGTCGAGAAGCGCGGCGCTTTTTGCCGCGTCCTCTCTCGAACCGATGTTATGCGCCAATTACTCGAACTGCTGCGCTGACGGCATCTGTAGAGTACCCGAGGCCCTTCAAGACTTCTCTCAGCATTTCCTTTTTTTGAGTCGTGGGTGAATTCGTCATTACCCAGTATGGTGTTCCGGGAATCTGCCGTGGCTGAGTGCTGATACCTGAGGCTTCAATCTCCTTTTGAGACTTGGCAAAGTAGATTCGGCCTCGGCCTTGGATCGCAAGAACAAGATCGAACTTATCTTTGTTCTTTGCATACGCTGCAGAGAGAATCTCCAGGAACCTTCCAACTACTCCCCGGGCATGTTTAACCTTCGAAGATTCAAGAACCTCAGCAAGTTCGTGGCTTGGTACAGTACCGCCTGCGGTGGGTCTGCTCGTACCATTCAGATCAAGTTCCCGACGCAATACATCTGATGCTGTTTCACCGAAATTCCTGACACGCCGCAGGAGATAATCATAAATGTCTTGGTCAATTTCGATTGTCGTCATAGGTCGATACCTCCATCACACTCGATGGAGGCATGATCTCAGATCGTTGCAAGCATGTAAATCGATTTATGCGCTTATTCCTCTCAAAACTCGTTCCGGATGCGGTTGTAGCCCTTCACCAGTTCGTGGTTGGCCTGGGCCACGCTTTCCGAGAAGCCGGTCTGGTCCTGGGTGACCGGCTCAATCTTGGAAAGCTCGGCATCCGAATGGACGTTGGTGGTGGAGGGGATGTGGAAACCGGGAGGGACGGTGCAGCCTTCCACCACCGAGTTGTGCCGGACCACCGAGCCGTCGCCCACGGTGCAGTTGAACAGCACGGAATTGAAGCCGATGAAGACGTTGTCCCCCACCCGGCAGGGGCCGTGCACGATGGAGCGGTGGGCGATGGAGGTGTAGCGTCCGATGGTGACCCCGCCCCCGGCCTTGCAGTGGATCACCACGCCGTCCTGGATGTTGGAATGGGCGCCGATGACGATGGGCTCCATGTCGCCCGCCTCGTTCACCTCGTCGGCGCGGATCACGGCGTAGGGTCCGATGAACACGTTCTCCTCCACCACGATCTTGCCGCACAGGATGGCGGTGGGGTCGACGAAGGCGGACTCGTGCACCACGGGGACGTGGCCGGAAGGGTTCCTGCGTATCATGGGCTGCTCCGAGAACTTTGGTGGACTGCGCGCTATTGTCGCCCACCACCCGCCGCCTTGACGATGCCACCGGGAACGGAAACCCGGCCGGGTTTTGCGTATTCTTTACGCTGTGCCACAACTACCCCAGAATTGGCACCCTCACCGTGAAATGCAGGTCAATGACACGTCCGGACTTCGCCCATACGCCTGTCCGGCCAAGACAAGGCTATCCATGCACATCCTCGTCATCGAAGACAACCGGGACCTCGCCGCCAACGTGTGCGACTTCCTGGAGGCCAAGGGCCATCACACCGATGCCGCGGAAGACGGCATCACCGGACTGAACCTGGCCATCACCCGGGATTACGACGCCATCGTGCTGGACATCGTCCTGCCCGGCATGGACGGCTTCGACCTGTGCCGCAAGCTCCGCCAGGAGGCATGCAAGGAAACCCCGGTGCTCATGCTGACAGCGCGTGATGCCCTGGAGGACCGGGTGGCCGGCCTGGAGTACGGGGCGGACGATTACGTCCTGAAACCCTTCGCCCTGCGCGAACTGGAGGCCCGGCTCAAGGCCCTGGTGAGGCGTTCGCGGGGGGTCATCACCCCCACCATACTGCGGGTGGCCGACCTGGAACTGGACCCGAACCTCGTCCGTGTGCGGCGGGGGGAGCGCGCCATCGAACTTCCCCCCATCCCGTACAAGCTGCTGGAAACGCTCATGCAGGCCGCGCCCAGGGTGGTGAAACGCCAAGAACTGGAACGCGCGATCTGGGGGGACAGACCACCGGACTCGGACGCCCTGCGCGCCCACATGCACGTGCTGCGCAGCGCCATCGAGGCGCCGAACGAGGCCATCCTGCTGCACACCCTGCGGGGCATCGGCTACCGGTTGACCGCCCCCGAGGCATAACGCCCGTCGGCCGGCCGCATCGCGGGCCGTCCGGACCCGACCGGGAAGCGGAGGGCCGTCTCCACTGGCCTTGACGTTTTCTTTACGTTATATTCACCTAATGCATACCTCTCTTTTGGGGAGAGGTCATGCCCTTTCCCCTGTCATGAGCCATTAACCCCAGCGTCATATGTCCTTGCCCGCCATCCAAAACCTGCCCGTCTGGGTCCGCCCCTTCGTCCCTTTCCTCACGTGGTGGCCCAAGGTCGACCGCAGCGCCGTGCGAGCCGATGCCATGGCGGGCCTGACCGGCGCGCTGGTGGCCCTGCCCCAGGGCGTGGCCTTCGCCACCATCGCGGGCATGCCCCCCGTATACGGCCTTTACGCAGGCATGATCCCGGCGGTCATCGCGGCCCTGTTCGGCTCCTCCTGGCATCTGGTGTCCGGTCCCACCACGGCGGCGTCCATCGTGCTGTTCTCGGTACTCTCGCCCCATGCCGAGCCGGGCTCCGCCCAATACGTGACCCTGGCGCTGACGCTCACCTTCCTGGTGGGCCTGATCGAGATCGGCATGGGCCTGGCCAAGCTGGGTACCCTGGTCAATTTCATCTCCCATTCCGTGGTGACGGGCTTCACCGCCGGCGCCGCCATCCTCATCGCCACCAACCAGGTCAAGCATTTCTTCGGCCTCGCCATTCCGCGGGGATCGTCCTTCGCCTTCACCTGGAGTTCGCTATTCAGCCACGTGGGGGACATCAAGACCGAAGTGATGATAGTGGGCCTCGTCACCCTGCTGCTTGGCATCGCGGTCAAGCGTTGGGTGCCCAAATGGCCCTACATGATCGTAGCCATGCTGGGCGGCGCCATTGACGGGGTCGCCCTGGGCGTGTTCAAGGGCATCCACCTCCCGACGGTAGGGGCCCTGCCTCCCACCCTGCCGCCCCTGTCCGCGCCCAGCCTGGAAATGGAAGACATCCGTGCCGTGACCTCGGGCGTGGTGGCGGTCACCTTGCTTGCCCTCACCGAGGCGGTGTCCATCGCCCGGGCGCTGGCCGCGCGTTCCGGCCAGCACGTGGACGGCAACCAGGAATTCATCGGCCAGGGACTTTCCAACATCGCGGGCGCCTTCTTTTCCGGCTACGTGGCCACCGGGTCCTTCAACCGCAGCGGCGTGAACTTCGCCGCCGGCGCCAAGACCCCCATCGCGGCCATGCTGGCCGGCGCCTTCCTGCTGCTACTGGTGCTCCTGGTGGCCCCCTGGGCGGAATACCTGCCCAATGCCGCCATGGCCGGCATCCTCTTCCTGGTGGCCTGGGGCCTGATCGATTTCAAGGAGATCGCCCACACCCTCAAGAGCAGCCGGGCCGAATCCGCCATCCTGCTCGGCACCTTCGCCGCCACCCTGTTCCTCGCCCTGGAGGAGGCCATCATCCTCGGCGTGCTCATGTCGCTGGCCATCTACCTGTCCCGCACCTCCAAACCCCAGGTCCGGGTCCGCGCACCGAACCCGTTCAACAAGAGCCGCAAGTTCACCGATGCCGCCAATGTTGTCCAGTGCCCGCAACTGCGCTTCGTGCGCATCGACGGCTCCCTCTTCTTCGGCGCCATGGCCCATGTGCGCGAGAGCCTGGCCGCCCAGGACCAGGACCGGCCGGATCAGAAGCACGTGGCCATCGTGGCCCATGGCATCAACTTCATCGACCTGGCCGGGGCGGGTTATCTGGCCGAGGAAGCGGAGCACCGCCGGCAGATGGGGGGCGGGCTCTATTTCATCCGCATCAAGGACACGGTCCAGGAGCAACTGGCGCAAAGCGGGGCACTGAAGGTCATCGGCGGGGCCAATCTGTTCGACACCAAGACCGAGGCCATCAACGAGATCTACCGGCGCCTGGACCATGACGTGTGCCGCAACTGCACCTGCCGCATCTTCCGCGAATGCGGGGCGCAGACGGCCTCCGTATCGGAGGAGGTCATCTCCCGCGCCACCGAGCCTGCCCACGCCTGAGCCGGGCCGCTGACGGCGTAAACCGGGATCCTGCAGTCCTCCGGCTCCTCGCTTTATCCGTCTCGATAGACCATAGGACGGCATCGTCGGCAAAGTCCGGGGCGGCTCTGTGTTATATGTATGCGCTCCCAGGATCTGCCGGTTTCCCCACCCCCATGAACCCCTCGGGCGACTGCCTCACCTGCAATCCGGCGCCGGACGGCCGCTGACCCGCCCGATGTTCGACTTCGACACCCCCCTCTCCCGCGCGGGCACTCACAGCGTCAAGTACGACCTGCGCCGGCAGCGCTTCGGCCGCGAGGACGTGCTGCCCCTGTGGGTGGCAGACATGGACTTCGCGGCCCCGGACTGTGTGCGGGAGGCGTTGCTGGCGCGGGCGAACCACCCGGTCTACGGCTACACCCTGGCCGGAGAAGAGGTGTACGCGGCCATCATGGACTGGCAGTGGCGACGGCACGGCTGGCGGGTCGAACGGGAGTGGATCACCCTGCTGCCCGGCGTGGTGCCGGGCCTGGCCCTGGCCGTGCAGGCTTATACCCGGCCCGGGGAGTCCGTGGTGGTGCAACCGCCCGTCTACTATCCCTTCTACGACGTGGTGGAACGCAACGGCCGGCGGCTCCGGCGCAATCCCCTGATCTGGGCCGACGGCCGTCATGCCATGGACCTGGACCAACTGGCGGACGCGCTCACCCCGGATGCCCGCCTGCTGCTGCTCTCCAGCCCCCACAACCCCGGCGGACGGGTCTGGACCCGGGCGGAGCTGGAGGGCCTGGGCGAGGCCTGCCTTCGGCGCGGCATCATCGTGATCGCCGACGAGATCCACGCCGACATCGTCTATCCCGGCGCCAGGCATCTGCCCCTGGCCGGACTCTCCCCCGAACTGGCCGCCTGCACCGTGACCCTGAATTCCCCGGGCAAGAGCTTCAACATCCCCGGCCTGGGGATCGCCTACGCCATCACGCCCGGCGCCGGGCTGCGCCGACGCCTTCAGGACACTGCCCGGGCCCTGCACCTGGAAGGTGCCAACCTCATGGGCCTGGCGGCCCTGGAGGCCGCCTACACCCGGGGAGGGGACTGGCTGGCGGCATTGCTGGACTACCTGGGCGGCAATCTGGACCTGGCACGGGAGGGCCTCGCCCGGCACCTCCCCGACGTGTCCTGCACGAGTCCCGAAGCCACCTATCTGCTGTGGCCGGACTGCCGCGGCCTGGGTTTGGACGACGAGGCACTGCGGCAGGGCTTCGTCGATGCCGGCCTGGGCCTCTCCCCGGGTGTGCAGTTCGGCCGCGAGGGCAGCGGTTTCATGCGCATGAACGTGGCCCTGCCCCGGGCCCGGCTGAGGGAGGCGCTGGACGGACTGGCGGGGGCCTTTCCCTGATATCGCCGAATCCGCATACGGCACCGATGCCGCGCCAGGGTCAGATTTGCGTCAACTCCGTGAACGCCATGGATTGACGGCCATGGTCAAGGCGGGGTTAGATTGCGAGTTAATTTCAGGAGTTACCCGTGATGGAACTGACGACAGAAGAGCTGGCCCAGGTCAATGCGCGCATCCTGGCCCTGGAGACGGAACACCGGGACATGGACAAGGCCATCGAACACCTCGGCCGCACCGGCTATCCGGACGAACTGGGCCTCAAGCGCCTGAAGAAACGCAAGCTCGCCATCAAGGACGAGATCGCCCGGCTCAAGATGATGCTGATGCCGGACATGCCGGCCTGAGCGGGGCCCCTATTTCACCAGGGTCACCGGGATGTCCACCAGGTGCAGGACCTTGGTGACGACGGAGCCCAGCAGCAGCCCTTTCAGGGCACCCATGCCCTGGGTGGCCATGATGATCTGCTGACACCCCAGATCCTTGGCGTACTCTACGATGGTCTCCGGCACCGAACCGAAGCCCGCGTGCACCCTGTAGGTGACCCCCGCCTGCTCCAACACCCCGCTGGCCTCCAGCAACGCCTCCTCCGACCGCTTCCGCTGCATGGCGGCGATCTCATCCTCGCTGAGGAAGTGCCTCACCTCCCAGGCGTCGATGGGTTCCTGGACATTGAGCAGATGCACCTCGGGATTGCACCCCGAGGGCACGATGCTGACGGCATGCTTGACGGCCCGCAGGGATGCGGGCGAGCCGTCGGTGGGAACGAGTAGCTTGTACATGGGCGATTCCTGAACGACGACAGGGGAAATCAACAGAGAAGATTGTCCTATTTTTCCGGGGACAGGTGAAAGAGATGTATAGAATGTAAAAATATTCTTAAACGCTCAGGATGCACCCCATGCCCCGCCTCGCCCTGGCCCTGTTCCTCTTGCTGGCTAGTCTGCCCGCCCGGGCCGCCGATGCCACGGAGGTGCTGGGCATCCCCGTGGACTTCATCCTTTTCGGTGCCACCCTGTTGGGCGTGGCCCTGCTGCACCACCACACCATGAAGGTGGCGGTCACGGGCCTGATCGTCATCACCCTGTACAAGCTGGCGTTCACCGGCTTCCACGGCATCGCCGGACTGCCCGGGCTTGCCCATCACCTGGGCGAGGAGGCCGTCACCCTGCTGAACCTCCTCGGGCTCCTGCTCGGCTTCGCCATCCTGGCACGGCATTTCGAGGAATCCGGCGTCCCGAACGTGCTGCCCCGCTATCTGCCCGACGGCTGGAAAGGCGGCTTCACGCTGCTGGCCATGGTGTTCGTGCTGTCTTCCTTTCTGGACAACATCGCGGCCGCCCTCATCGGCGGCACGGTGGCCGCCACCATCTTTCACCGCCGGGTGCACATCGGCTATCTGGCCGCCATCGTCGCCGCCTCCAACGCCGGTGGCGCCGGCTCGGTGGTGGGGGACACCACCACCACCATGATGTGGATCGACGGGGTGAACCCCCTGGACGTGATCAGCGCCTACGTGGCCGCGGCCGTGTCGCTCCTGATTTTCGGCGTCATCGCCTCGCGCCAGCAGGCGGCCCACGCCCCCATCCAGAAGAATGCCACCGAAAGCGCCCGTGTGGACTGGGTCCGGGTGGGGGTGGTGGCCCTGGTGCTGGTAGCGGTCATCGGCACCAATGTAACCGTAAACACCCATTTTCCCGAGCTTTCCGACGCCTTCCCCTTCCTGGGCGTGGCAGTCTGGGTGGTGCTCCTGGCCGCCACACCCGTGCGCAGGCCGGAGTGGCGCCTGTTGCCCGATGCCGTCAAAGGCAGCGTGTTCCTCCTCTCCCTGGTGTTGTGCGCCTCCATGATGCCGGTGGAGAAACTCCCCGCCGCCTCCTGGCCCACCTCCATGGGACTGGGCTTCGTTTCCGCCGTATTCGACAACATCCCGCTGACGGCCCTGGCCCTGACCCAGGGCGGCTATGACTGGGGCGTACTGGCCTATGCCGTGGGCTTCGGGGGGTCCATGATCTGGTTCGGGTCCTCGGCCGGCGTGGCCCTGTCCAACATCTTCCCCGAGGCGAAGTCCGTGGGCGCCTGGCTCAGGCACGGCTGGCATGTGGCCCTGGGCTATGTGATCGGGTTCACCATCATGCTGGTCATGCTGGGCTGGCACCCCAATCTGCCCCACAAACCGTTGACGCAGGTCACGCCCGGGCCGGTCCAGACGTTGCCCTGACCCTCTGCGGGCGAGTCGGTCCGCACCCGGATTTCAAGATCGGCGAGTAACATGTCATTAATTTGTAAATGAAGGCCGCTTCCGCCTCTTCATGGACCCCGACGAACGCTTCCATCAGTCCGTACCGGATGCACTTCTCGACAAGGAGTCCAGGTACCGCCTAATCGTCGACACCGCCGCCGAGGGCTACTGGCGGATCGATGCCCAAGGCCGGACGGTGGACGTCAACGGGGCGCTCTGCCGCATGCTGGGCTATGGTCCGGAAGAGATGTTGGGCAGAAGCCCCGTGGAATTCGCCGATGCCGAGAACCAGGCCATCCTGCGCTATCAGATCGGCCGCATCCGGACGACCCTGCACCGGGCCTACGAGCTCACCCTCCTGCGCAAGGACGGTTCCACCATCCCGTTGATGTTCCACACCACGACCCAGCATGATGCCCGGGGGGAGGTGGAAGGCGCCTTTGCCTTCGTGACCGACCTCAGCGCCCTGAAGGCTGCCGAGGCAGCCCTGCGGGCCAGCGACGCCCGCTGGCAATTCGCCCTGGAAGGCTCGGGCCAGGGCGTGTGGGACTGGGACCTGGACAGCGACCGCGTGTTTTACTCGCCCCTCTGGAAGGCCATGCTCGGCTACGAGGAGGATGCAGTCGGCGATCTTTTCGCGGAGTGGGAACGGCTGATGCACCCGGAGGACCTGTCCCATGCCCGGGCGGAGCTGCAGCGCCATCTGCGCGGCGAGACCGCGGCCTACCGCTGCGAAGTCCGCATGCGATGCGGCGACGGGCGGTACAAGTGGATCCTGAGCCAGGGCAAGGTCTGCGAATCGCGGCCGGATGGCACGCCGCGGCGTTTCATCGGCACCCACAGCGACATCACCG
>JBJKSP010000204.1:0-5562 GCA_046703865.1 Thiobacillaceae bacterium | reverse complement strand
GGCCGAGACGGTTGGCCGACGACCGTCGACACGATGAGGAGGGTCGGCCGTCTGGTCGGGCCGGGCCTTCGCTGATAGGCTAGCCGGGCGATGTCTTTGCACGAATTCTTCCTCATCTTCGCCATCGTCCTGATCGCCGCCCGATTGTTCTCGGAGGGGGCCTCCCGCGTGGGCATCCCGGCGGTGATCGGCGAACTGGCGGCGGGCCTGCTGGTGGGGCCTTCCGTGCTGGGTTGGGTCGCGCCGGACGCCACCATGAAGCTGTTGGCTGAGATCGGCATCATCCTGCTGCTGTTCGAGGTGGGCATGGATACGGATATCTACCGTCTCGCCCAGGCGGGCATGCGGCCGGTGCTGGTGGCGGTGGTGGGCTTCACCCTGCCCTTCGTGTTGGGTTACGGGCTGTGCGCCTGGGGGTTCGACCTGCCGGAACTGGCCAGCCTGTTCATCGGCGGGACCCTCACCGCCACCAGCATCGGGATCACGGTCCGGGTGCTGGACGACCTGGGCCGGAGGCAGGCGGACGAGGCCCAGATCGTCCTGGGGGCCGCGGTGTTGGACGATATCCTGGGAGTGCTGGCCCTGGCCTTCCTGTATCAGTTTGCCGTTCAGCATGAAGTCTCGGCGCTGGCCATGGGCAAGGTCAGCCTGTTCATCCTCCTGTTCATGTTCCTCTCCCCCCTGGCCGCCAAGCTCATGGCCGAGCTCATCGACCGTGCCGATCGGCGCGCCCATCAGCCGGGTTTGCTGCTCACCATGGTCCTGTCCCTGATCCTGCTGTTTTCCTGGCTGGCCCATGCGGTGGGCGCCCCGGTAATCATGGGCGGCTTCGCCGCCGGCATCGCCTTCGGGCATCAATTCCGGGTGGCGATCTTCGGCGGCCTGTTCGGCCCCCTGCGCCAGCACCTGGAGCGCTGGTTCTCGCCCAGCCCCAAGCTGGCCCATCGCCTGGAGGACCAGATGCGGCCCCTGATCCACACCTTCACGCCGCTGTTCTTCGTCATGGTGGGCGTGTCCCTGGATCTGAATGCCGTAGACTGGTCTTCCCCCCGCGTCTGGTTGCTGGGCGCCAGCCTGCTGGCGGTGGCCTTCGCCGGCAAGCTCGCGGCCGGCTACAGCATCGGTGCACCGCGGCTGCAGCAGACGGCCATCGGCCTGTCCATGGTCCCGCGCGGAGAGGTGGGCCTGATCTTCGCCCAACTGGGCTACAACGAGGGCATCCTGGGGGAGGACGTCTACGCCGCCTTATTGATCGTCATCGCCCTGACCACCTTGGCGCCCCCCTTCCTGCTGAAGTGGTTCTATGGCCGCTATGGCCAGCGCGTCTGAACTGATCGACACCCACTGCCACCTGGACGCCCACGAGTTCGATCCGGACCGGGACGCCGTCTACGACCGGGCCCGGCAGGCCGGCGTGATCCTGCAGGTGGTGCCGGCGGTGACCCGCACCAACTTCGCCGACGTGGAAGCGGCCTGCCGCCGCTATCCCGGCTGCCTGCCCGCCTGGGGCCTGCACCCCATGTACCTGCACGTGCATGGGGAAGACGACCTGCTGGCGCTGAGCCGGCAGGTCGAGACCTGGCGGCCGGTGGCCGTGGGTGAGATCGGCCTGGACCTGTTCGTCCCCGGGTTGGACTACGCTGCCCAGGAACACTACTTCGTGGAGCAGCTCAAACTGGCCCGGGGCCGGGATCTGCCCGTGCTGCTCCACTGCCGGCGTGCCAACGACCAGATCCTCAAGCACCTGCGCCGCATCCGGCCCAAGGGCGGCATCGCCCACGCCTTCAACGGCAGCCGCCAGCAGGCCGACGAGTTCCTCAAGCTGGGTTTCAGGCTGGGCTTCGGCGGTGCCTTCACCTACACCCGGGCGACCCGGCTGCGCCGCTTGGCCGTCGAACTCCCCCCGGAGGCCATCGTGCTGGAAACGGACAGCCCCGACATCCCGCCCGCGTGGATCCCCAAGGGCCGAAACGAACCGGTCGAGCTGGCCCGCATCGCCGCCACGCTGGCGGAACTGAGGGGGGTGTCCGCGCAGGAGGTGGCCCGGCAGACTACCGCCAATGCGTGCGAAGTCTTGGGTTTCGGTTAAGACTGTCAGCCGCCGGGACGGAGCTTGGTGGCGAACTTCGTCCGGAACTTGGCGACCTTGGGCCCCACCACGAACATGCAGTAAGGCTGTTGGGGATTGAGTTCGTAGTAGCGCTGGTGGTAGTCCTCGGCCGGCCAGAAGGCCCCGGCGGGCGCGATCTCGGTGACGATGGGATCGGAGAGGGCGCCCCCGGCCGTCAGCTCGGCGACCACCTCCTCGGCCACCCGTTTCTGTTCGGGATTGTGCCAGAACACGGCGGAGCGGTACTGGCTGCCCACGTCGTTGCCCTGACGGTTCGGCGTGGTGGGGTCGTGGATGACGAAGAAGACCTCCAGGAGATCCCGATAGGAGACCTGGCTCGGATCGTAGGTGATCTGAACCACCTCCACGTGGCCCGTTTCCCCGCCGCAAACCGCCTTGTAGGAGGGGTGTTCCGTATGGCCGCCCATGTAGCCTGACACGGCCTGCTCCACCCCTTGCAGCCGGTTGTAGACCGCTTCCAGACACCAGAAACATCCTCCGCCCAAGGTGGCGGTCTCTCTCCGGCCCGGGGCCATATCGGCGGGATATGTCATGGCTCGGTTCCTCGTCTCATGGAGGCATCATCGCATGAACCGCTGCACCCCGGGCAGAAACTGTGCAAAATGATGGCGACGTGTTTTCTTCAAGTGCCATGAATCTGCCGGAAGAGCGCATCGCCATCGAACAACTGAGGGTCGGCCTGTACGTGCGTCTTGAAAGCTGGATGCAGCACCCTTTCCTATTCAGCAGCTTCAAGATCCGCAGCGAAAAGCAGGTCCAGGCCCTGCGCGCCCTGGGCCTGAAGGAGATCATCTACGTTCCGGGGCGCAGCGACGTTGCGCCCGGCCCGCCGCCGGCCAAGGGGGGCGTACAGGCCACCGAGCCGCCGCCCGAGCCGTCACCCAAGACCAACCACGATCTGGAGGCCATGTGGGCCGAAAAGCTGGCCCGTCGGCAGAAGGTGGCCGAGCGCCGCGCGGCCATCGTCCAGTGCGAACGGCGTTTCAACGCCAGCGTGACCTCCGTCAAGACGATGCTGCGTGGCCTCTTCGCCAAGCCGAAGGAATCCGTGGAACAGGCCAAGACCGTGGTGGCGGAAATGGTGGGTTCCCTGTTGTCGGAGAAGGAGGTAGTCATCCACCTCATGAGCAGCAAGAGCGGCGACGAGAACGCTTACTACCACGCCCTCAACGTCACCGTCCTGTCCCTGCTGCTGGCCAAGGAGGGGGGGTACAGTCCGGAGGAGATGCATGACCTGGGCGTAGGTGCCCTGTTGCACGACATCGGCAAGGAACGCATCCCCAGCAAGATCCTGATGAAACGCGAGCCATGGACGGCGGCGGAACAGAATTTCTACCAACAGCACGTGATGTACGGCATGGAACTGGCGCAGAAGCTGCCGGACGTGCCGCCCGGGGCCCTGGAGGTGATCGCTTGCCACCACGAGATGCTGGACGGCAGCGGGTTCCCTGCGCGCCTACGGGGCGAGCGTATCGGCCGCCTGGCCAGGGTCACGGCCATCACCAACAGCTACGACAATCTCTGCAACCGCGTGAACCCGGCCGATTCCATGACGCCGGCTGAGGCCTTGTCCTTCATGTTCAAGAAGCAGCGGGAAAAATACGATCCCGTGCTGCTCAAGCTCTTCATCCACAACCTGGGCATCTACCCGCCGGGCAGCATCGTCCAGCTCAACAACGACGCCATAGGCATCGTGACCAGCGTCAACTATGACCGGCTGCTGCAGCCCACCCTGCTGCTCTACGATCCGGAAGTGCCCAAAGAGGAGGCGATCATCTTCGATCTGGAGGATGAGCCCGATCTGGCCGTGGTCCGCACCCTGCGACCCTCTTCCCTGCCACCCCAGGTGTACGGCTACCTGAATCCCAGGGTCCGCATCAACTACTACATGGAACAGGGTCGGGATCGTAAGCCCTGAACTTCCTGGCCAGTCTTGGAGGGATCATGGATTCCGGGTGGCGCGCACCCGTCCCGTCCTCGTCAGGCGGCGGCCAGGAGGTGCTCCACCAGGCGCACCCAGTAGCTGGCGCCCAGGGCCAGGATGTCGTCGTTGAAGTCGTAATGGGGGTTGTGGAGCATGCAGCCGCCCTCTCCCAGCCCGTTGCCGATCCACACGTAGCAGCCCGGTTTTTCCCTGAGCATGTAGGCGAAGTCTTCCGCCCCCATGGAGGGCCTGAAGTCCTTCCGGACGTTGTCTGCCCCCACCAGATCCGCAAGTATCCTTCGGCAGGTTTCCGTCTCCGCGGGCGTGTTCACGGTGGGCGGATAGCCGCGCTCATAGTCCAGGCTCGCCTGTACCCCGTGCCCGGCACCGATGCCTGCGCACACACGCTCCATGGCCGCCTCCACCGCATCCTCCACCTCGGGCCGGAAGGCCCGTACCGTGCCGGACAGTTCCGCCCGTTCCGGGATCACGTTGTAGGCCCCGCCGTCTGCGTGGAGCCGGGTGATGGACAGCACGGCCGCATCCAGGGGGTCCAGGTTGCGGCTGACGATGCACTGCAGAGACTGCACCAGGGCCGATGCCGAGACGACGGGGTCGTGTCCCTGATGGGGCATGGCGGCGTGGGCGCCATGGCCGCGCACCAAGATGTCGAACTGATCCGAGCAGGCCATCACTGGGCCGCTCATGGCGACGAACTGGCCCGCCGGCAGGCCGGGCCAGTTGTGCATGCCGAAGACCGCGTCCACGGGGAAGCGCTTGAACAGGCCATCCTCGATCATGACCCGCGCCCCGCCCACCGTCTCCTCGGCCGGCTGGAAGATGAACACCACGGTGCCGTCGAAGCGGCGGGTGGCGGCCAGGTACTCCGCCGCCCCCAGTAGCATGGCGGTGTGGCCGTCGTGACCGCAGGCGTGCATCTTGCCGTCGTGCCGAGAGCGATGGGGGAAGCGGTTCTGCTCCAGGATGGGGAGGGCGTCCATGTCCGCCCGCAACCCGACGGTGCGGGGGCTGGCCCCGCATCTGAGCACACCCACCACCCCCGTGCCGGCCAGGCCCCGATGGACTTCAAGGCCGGCGGCCTGAAGCACCCCCGCGACCACGTCACTGGTCCGGTCTTCCTCGAAGGCGATCTCGGGATGGGCGTGGATGTCCCGCCGCAGGGCGATCAGCCGGGCCTGGTTTTCCTGGATGCGGTCGATGACGGACATGGGTCGTTCGGCAGGGGGATGGATTCATTGTAGCCCCGGGGTGCGAAGCCGGGAGCTTAGCCATGGCGCCGGGATTGCGGCCGTCCTCACAGACCCGCCAGTCTTGCCGTGGTGGGCCGGGACCTCTCTTCCCGGTGCGCCTCGCGCAGTTGCAGCCGCCACATGGCCGCGTAGCGGCCGTTCAGTTCCAGCAGCCTCTCGTGGCTGCCCCGTTCCAGGATGCGGCCTGCGTCCAGGACCAGGATCTCGTCGGCGTCCACCACGGTGGAAAGACGATG
>JBJKSP010000203.1:0-3100 GCA_046703865.1 Thiobacillaceae bacterium | reverse complement strand
CCGTACCCCTCATGATGTTATTCACCCATGCCCATGACGATATAGCCGGTGGGGCACACGTCGGCACAGATGTGGCAGCCGATGCACTTGCCATAATCGGTATCCACATAACGCCCGGTGGTGGGATTGTCCTTTTTGCGCACCTTGAACACGGCGGTCTGGGGACAGTAGACCACGCAGTTGTCACACTCGAAGCACAGCCCGCAGGACATGCAGCGCTTGGCCTCGGAGACGGTCTCCTGCTCGGAGAGCTGGCCCAGGCGGTCATCGAAGTTGCCCAGGGCGGATTGCCTGTCCAGGTGCACGATGCTCCGCTTGTTACGGGGGGTCTGCACGAAATGCCCCAGGAACAGCTCGGTGGAGGGGATGATGTAGCGCTCGGAACGGTCCTCGAAGTTGTGCAGCAGCTCCTTCTTGTCGTCAGTGCCCCATTTCTGACCGTGGACCTCGCTGTACTCGTGGCCAGTCTCGACCCAGCGGCGCACCATGTCCCAGTGGGCTACGTCCACCTTGGGACGCCGGTCCAGGTCATGACCCTGCAGGTAGGCATCGATGCCGTCCACAGCGATGCGGGCATGGCCGATGGCGGTGGTGAGCAGATGGGGACGGATCACGTCGCCGGCGACGAACACGTTCTGCTTGCCGGGGAAGCGGTAATTCTTGTCGGCCTTGATCAGCCCGTTGTTGTTATTGAAGGACTCGATGCCTGTGAAGTCCACGGCCTGGCCGATGGCGGAGACGATCAGGTCGCCGGGCAGGTCCTTCTCGGTGCCCTCCTTGATCTTCATCTCCTTGCCCACCATCTCGAACTCGGCCACCCGCAGGGCGGTAGCGCGGCCGTCGGCACCCACCACCACGGCCACGGGGGTGACGCCGCCGATGATCTCGATACCTTCAGACTGGGCGTGCTCGACCTCCACCTTGTTGGCGGCCATCTTGTCGATGGTGGCGCGGGAGATCAGCACCACCTCGGCACCCTCTCGTGCGGAGATGGAGGCCACGTCGTGGGCGGTATGGCCGGCCAGGACATGCTCGGGGAGGTCCTTGTCGGTGACGTTGGTGATGTGGCCCAGGCGACGGGCGACGGTGGCCACGTCGATGGAGGTGTCGCCGCCCCCGATGACCACCACGCGTTTGCCCACATGCTGCAGCCGGCCTTCGTTGAAGGCCCGCAGGAAGGCCATGGCGGTCACGCAGTTGGGGGCCTCGGCGCCGGGTACGGGCAGCGCCCGGCCGGACTGGGCGCCCATGCCCAGGATCACGGCGTCGTAGTCCCTCTCGATGTCCTCCATGGACACGTCGGTGCCCACGCGGCAATTCAGGCGAGCCTCCACGCCCATGTCCATGATGCGCTGGATCTCGCCGTCCAGGACGTTGCGGGGAGTCCGGAAGCCGGGGATGCCGTAGCGCATCATGCCGCCCAGTTCCTCGTGCTCGTCGAAAATGGTCACGGCGTGGCCCTTCTTGCGCAGCTGGTAGGCCGCAGCCAGGCCGGCGGGGCCGCCGCCGATGATGGCCACCTTCTTGCCGGTGTCAGTGCCGGGGGCATTGAACTTCAGGCCGTTGTTGAGCGCCCAGTTGCCCAGGTAGTGCTCCACGGAGTTGATACCCACATAGTCTTCCACCTGGTTGCGGTTGCAGCCGGATTCGCAGGGGGCGGGGCAGACCCGGCCCATCACGGCAGGGAAGGGGTTGGCCTCGGTCAGGCGGCGCCAGGCGAACTCCTGCCAGGACATGCCGGCGGCGGAGGGCTTTTCTATCCCGCGGACAATGTTCAGGTAGGAGCGGATGTCCTCGCCGGCCGGGCAGGAACCCTGGCAGGGCGGCGTGGAGAGCATGTACTCGGGGCACTTGTGGGTCCAGCTGGCCTGGAAGATCCGATCCTGGTTGGAACGGTAGTCGTCCGGGGACTCGCCTTCCTTGTAACGGCGCCACGTCAGGCCTTCAGTCTTCTGCTTCGCGTCTTTGGATGTGACCGACATCTTCGCTCTCCTATGTCTAAATCGGGCAGCCGGACCGTCTGTCTCGCTTATGGGCGGTGACCACCGTAAACCTCGTAAAAAAACTCAATCGAGCTCGATCGCCGTGCCGACCAGTTGGTGCACGCCGCCGACCATGCTCATGTCGAAACCGTAGTAGGGGAACACCTTGGTGAACTGCGCCTTGCAGATGGCGCAGATCAGAGCCAGAAAATTCACCCCATTCTGCTGTACCACGTTGTTGTAGGCGTTCATGCGCGGGAAGGCCCCCTTGACCCGCACCTCCATCAGGTCGTCGGTCAGGACGCCGCCCCCCCCGCCACAGCAGAAGGTGGACTCGCCGATGGTGCCCGGGGCCATGTCGTAGAAGTTGTTCGCCACCGCCTTGATGATGTTGCGCGGGATGGTGAACTGGCCGCCTGGTTCGTCGCCCATGCGGGAGGCTCGGGCCACGTTGCAGGAATCGTGGAAGGTGATGACCCGGTGGTCGTTCTTGGACTTGTCGAACTTCAGGACACCCTTCTGGATCAGGTCCCAGGTGTACTCGCAGATGTGCATGGGCTGGGGATAGCGGGGGTCGAGCTGCTTCTGCAGCTTCTGGGCGAAGGGGTCGTCGCCGCCATAGCCGATCCCGGCCAGCGTGTTCCAGTAGCTGTAGGCCACGCGCCAGGCATGGCCGCACTCGCCCACGATGATACGTTTGGCGCCCAGATCCAGCGCGGCGTCGCGAATGCGCATGGCGACGTTGCGCATGGTCTCGTAGTTGCCGTTGAACAGGCCGAAGTTACCGGCTTCGGATGCGTAGCTGGACATGGTCCAGGACACACCGGCGGCGTGGAATACCTTGGCGTAGCCGATCAGGGACTCGACGTGGGGCTCGGAGAAGAAATCTGCCGACGGGGTGATCAGCAGGATCTCGGCACCCTTGACGTCGAGGGGCATCTTCACCGGGACGCCGGTGTCGTCGAGCATGTCCTCCTCAAGACCCTGCAGAGTGTCTTCCAGGGCAGGGCCGGGCAGGCCCAGGTTGTTGCCGATCTTCTGGACCTTGCCCAGGATCTCACTGGAATACTTCTGGCCCATGCCCACGTAGTTCAGGATCTCCCGGCCGGCCATGGTGA
>JBJKSP010000202.1:0-2729 GCA_046703865.1 Thiobacillaceae bacterium | reverse complement strand
GCGAGGGTGCAGACACCGTGCAGCGTGGTGGGGTCCGTTGGGCATGAGCGAGATGACCATGAACAGAGTTGTTCGCGGGGCCGTGGCCGAAGCCGGCAGCAGCCTCTCCAACAAGACCGGGAGCTGGCGGGTGATGCGGCCGCTGCATCAGCATCTTGCCGCACCTTGCCACAGCGCCTGTCCGGCCGGCGAGGACGCCCAGGACTGGATCGCCAAGTTCGACTTGGGAGACATGAAGGGTGCCTGGGAAACCATCGTGGCGGCCAATCCCCTGCCGGCCATCGCCGGCAGGGTCTGCGGGCATCCATGCGAGCATGCCTGCAACCGCGGTCATTATGATCAGCCCATCGCGATCCGCAGCCTGGAGCGCTTTCTCGGCGACATGGCCATCGCAAAGGGCTGGGCCTATCCCATGCCGCCCGTGGACGCCAGCCTGCGACCGGTTGCCGTGGTGGGTGCCGGACCGGGCGGTCTGGCTGCCGCTTATCACCTGCGCCGTCTCGGCATCAGGGCCACCCTGTTCGAGTCTTCGGTCCAGGCCGGCGGAACCTTGCGCTCAGCCTTGCCGCATTACCGCCTGCCCGGTGAGGTGTTGGACGCCGAGACCGCCCGCATCCTCGCCATGGACCTGGAGTGGAGGCCGCATACCAAGCTGGGCCGCGATGTCGACCTGGACGAGCTGCGCCGGGATTTCGGTGCCGTGTTCCTGGCGCCGGGCAACCAGAAAGGCCGGCGCTGGGATGTCAGCTTCGCGGTGCCCGACACCTTGCGCGCCGGCCTCGAAATGCTCAATGAATGGATGCGCATCGGCACCGTGGTCACGCCCAAGAGCGTGGCCATCGTCGGCGGCGGCAACACTGCGGTCGATCTGGGCCGCATCCTCAAGCGCCTGGGCGCGCAGGAGGTGCACGTCATTACCCACGAACGCATCCCCAGTCTTGGGGTGCCGGAATACGACTCCATGCGCGCCGCCGAGCAGGAGATCCGCCAGGCCATCGAGGAGGGCGTCGTCGTCCATGAACATCGCAGCGTTCGCCGCCTCCTGCTCAAGGGCAACAAGGTCACCGGCGTCGAGCTGGTGCATGCCCGGAAACTGCTGACGCCGGATAACCGGTACAAGCTGCACGCCTTCGAGGGCACGGAGACCGTACTCCACGTCGACGAGGTGATCCCCGCCATCGGCCAACAGGTGGATGCGGAGGGTTTCGACAGCGTCCTGCAGGGCAAACGCCACATCCCGGTGGACGATTACACGGGGGCCGTCAACGGGATGACCGGCCTCTTCGCCGGCGGAGATGCCCGGGGCGACCATGGCACGGTCAGCGCCGCCGTCGGCGACGGCCGCCGCGCGGCCCTTGCCATCCTGGAGCTGTTGCGCGGCCAGGCGGCGCCCGGCCGGGCGGAGCGCCGCGCGGCCGAACTGGGCCAGATCAACCTCAATTATTACGAACACCACCCACGCCAGGAGGTCGTCATCCTGCCGCGCGAGCAGAGGGTCAGCCACGAGGAGGTGGAAGGGGGATTCAACGATATCCAGGCCGCCCTGGAGGCCAAACGTTGCCTGTCCTGCGGCAATTGCATGGCCTGCGACAATTGCTGGACGCTGTGTCCCGATGCCTCGGTCCTGAAGACCAAGGACATGGCGACCGACGGCAGCCATTACGTCTTCGACTATGACTACTGCAAGGGTTGCGGGCTATGCGCCAAGGAATGCCCCACCGGGTACATCGTCATGCAGCCGGAGTTTTAGGTCGGGCATTTGACGGTGAGGGCCAGCTCGGGGAGTTTCCTGTCTGGAAGGGCTGACCGGAACGATGTAGAAAGAACGTCTGGGGATCTGATCATGCGTTGTCGTCTCCCGTTGCTCTTAGGCTGCATGGGCCTTTTATTGGCCGCCTGTGCAGGGCAGCGGCAAGTCCCGGCCAACACTGCCCCCAAGCACCCCACGGAGACGCTGGAGCAGCGTCTGGAGGCCCTGTCAAGCCAAAACGTCATCCAGGAGCAGCCGCCCAACGCGGATGAAATCCGAGCCCAGATCCAGGCCCTGGAGCAACAACGGGCGAAGCTGCTCGTGCGCTATACCCCGCAGTACCCCGACGTGGTGCTCATCGACCATCAACTCCTGCGCCTGCGGGCAGAGCTCCAGAAGCTGCAGAAACCTTGACTCTGTCCTACAGGTCGGCCAAGACCTTGATGTGGGCCGCCGCGCTGCGGCCCAGGGAACTCAGATCGTAACCCCCTTCCAGTAGTGACACGATGCGGCCCCCGGCATGTCGGGCGGCGACGGCCATGGCCTGTTCGGTGACCCAGGCGTAGTCCGCTTCCACGAGGCCGAAATGGCTCATGTCGTCCTCCCGGTGGCCGTCGAAACCGGCCGAGAAGAAGACCATCTGGGGCTGGTACGCCTCCAGGGCCGGCAAGGCCCTGGCCTCGAAGGCCTCCCGGTAGGGTTTGCCCGTGGTGCCGGCCGGCAGCGGGATGTTGACGATGTGTTCGCTCACCGTGTCGGCACCGCAGTGGGGATAGAAGGGATGTTCGAAGGTGGAAACCAGCATCACCCTGGGATCGTCCCGGAAGATGTCCTCGGTGCCGTTGCCATGGTGCACGTCGAAATCCACGATGGCCACCCGTTGGAGTCGGTGGGCATCAAGGGCATGGGCGGCCGCCACGGCCACGTTGTTGAAAATGCAGAAGCCCATGGATCGGCTTCGGGTGGCATGGTGTCCGGG
>JBJKSP010000201.1:0-2770 GCA_046703865.1 Thiobacillaceae bacterium | reverse complement strand
GGTGTAGTGGGCGGACGTGGCCTTCTTCACGGGGACGGCGGCCGAGGTGACGGCGATCCGGGAACTGGACAACCGCACGATCGGCGCAGGCAACGGGGGGCCCGTCTCCGAGCGGCTCCAGGGCATGTATTTTGACTGCGTGCAGGGACGTGCCGAAGAGCTCGGCGCCTGGCTGGCGTTTATCTAGGAGCGCACCGATACCTTGAGTGAAGTCCGGAACAGCCAGCGGGTCATCGAGGTGACGCAGGGGGATCTGCCCCTGCACTGCCCCATGCCCGGCCAAAGCCTGTGGAATGCCCACCCGAGGGTCTTTCTGCCCATCGAGGCGAAGGGCGAGGCCCTCTGCCCGTATTGCGGTACCCTATATCGGCTCAGGGCCGCGACGCACAGCCAGCACTAGAAAGGGAATACGACCATGACCGTGAAGAAACGAATCCTGATCCTTCTCGCCACACTGTTTGCGGCCGGTACGGCCTTGGCCCAATACCCGGTCCCCGCGTTCACCCAGCAGCAGATGGAACAGGCCATGGTCCGCCAGATGCAGATGATGGCAGCCATGTTCGAGGTGAGGACGTCCCGGCTGGGTTTCGATGAAACGGTGGATGCCATCAAGGCGGCGGCGGAGAAACGGGGCTGGAAGGTGGGACAGGTCTACGACGTTCAGGCGGCCATGCACAACGCCGGCATCAAGGAGGCGGGGCGCATGAAGGTCATCTCCACCTGTCCGGTCGATGCCAACGAAAGGCTCGCCAAGGCGAGCCAGGGCAAGGCGCCTCCCCTGCCGTGCCGCTACACCGTGTTCGACGGCAAGGACGGCAAGGTGAAAGTAGTCAAGTTCAACACGGAACTGTTCGCCAAGAACATGCCCGGGGAAACGGGCAAGGTCCTGGCCGATATCGCGGAACAGGAGGAGGCCCTGCTCAAGGGCATCGTCGAGTAGAACCGTCCGTATCAGAAAAAAGAGCGCCGTAATCCGGCGCTCTTTTTCTTTGGTGCCCTAGGCCGTGCGTGAATAGCGGGGCTGGTCCTGGACGGCCTGTTTCAGGTAGCTGTCGAAGCACATGGCGATATTGCGCAGGAACAGACGACCCAGGTCCGTCACGGTGATGCGTTCCGGGGCGATTTCAATCAGCGCGTCCGCCTCCAGGGCGGGCAATTCGGCCAGGGCATCCGCGAAATAGTCCCGGAAGACGATGTCCCATCGGGCCTCGAAGGCGGGGACGGGCAACTCCAGATTGCACATGATGTGGGTGATGGCGTCACGGCGGATGTGATCGTCCCGAGTCAGGCGCAGCCCGCGCTCCACCGGCAGCCGGCCGCTGGCCACCGTTTCCTGGTACTTCTTGAGATTCTTCTCGTTCTGCATATAGGTATCCGGCGTCTGACTGATGCTGGAGACGCCGAAGGCATAGATGTCGCAATTCTTGTGGGTGGTGTAGCCCTGGAAGTTGCGCCACAGGGTCTTGCTCTGCTGGGCCTTCACCATCTCGTCGTCCGGCTTGGCGAAATGGTCCATGCCGATGTTGATGTAGCCGGCGGCGCCCAACTGCTCGTGGATCAACTGTTGCAGGTCCATGCGGGCGGTGAAGTCGGGCAGGTCCTCTTCCCGGATCAGCTTCTGGTGCTTTTTCATCCAGGGCACGTGGGCGTAGGAGAAGATGGCGAAACGGTCCGGGGCCCAGGCAATGGCCTTGTCCAGCGTGCGGGCGAAGCTGGCCACACTCTGGTGGGGCAGCCCCACGATTAGGTCCATGTTGATGCTGGCGAAGTCCAGCTCGCGCGCCCAGCCGTAGACCTCCTTGATCATGCCCTCGGGCTGGACGCGGTTGACCGCCTTCTGGACGCGTTCGTCCAGATCCTGCACGCCGATGGAAAGGCGGTTGAAACCCGACTCGCGCAAGGCGAGCAGGTGCTCCCGGGTCAGTTCCCGGGGATCCGCCTCGCAGCCCATCTCGGCGTCCGACGCGATCTCGAAGCGGGACCGCACCTTGTCCATCAGGCGGCGTATGTCCTTCGGTCTGAGGTAGGTGGGGGTGCCGCCACCCCAATGCAGTTGCTCCACCCGGCGGCGCGGATCACAGTGTTCGGCGACGCGGGCCATCTCATGGTCCAGATGGTCCAGGTAGGGGGAGACCTTGTTGTAGTCCCCCGTCGCCACCATGTTGCATCCGCAGTAATAGCAGAGGGTGTCGCAGAAGGGGATATGCAGGTAGAGAGAGAGAGCACGTTCGGGGTCCTGGGAGGCGTCCAGTTCCGGGATCCACTCCGCCTCGGTGAACCCGGCATGGAAATAGGGTGCCGTCGGATAGGAGGTGTAGCGCGGTCCCGGGCGGCTGTATTTTTCCAACAGGGTGGTGAGGGTGGACATGGCGTGGATAATGGATGCTGGATCAAGCATTTTATGCAGTGCTTGGAACAGATCGCAAGGATAGGTCATGGACGGATTGACGGCAGACACCCCCGGGTCGGTGGAACAGGCCTTTTACCGTGCCTTCGAAGAGGCGGATGTGGACGCCATGATGGGCGTCTGGGACGATGCGCTGGACGTCTGCTGCATCCACCCCATGGGGAAGGCGCTCACCGGTTACGAGGCGGTGCGAAGCGGATGGCGGGAAATCCTGTCCGAGGGACCCAAGCTCCGGTTCCGACTGGAACCGTTGAGTTACCTGGTGACGGGGGATATGGCCGTGAGCATCGTGTACGAACGCATCCAGGTCGCCGGTGAACCGACGGCCAGACCCCCCATGGTGGCGACCAATGTCTATCGGCT
>JBJKSP010000200.1:0-8324 GCA_046703865.1 Thiobacillaceae bacterium | reverse complement strand
CGTATCGTCCGTGCTGCCGTCGTCGACGACGATGATTTCCAATCTGTCGGGGGGATAGTCCGCTTCCGCGCAGGATCGGATCGCCCGGCTCACCATGGCGCCTTCATTGTATGCGGGGACCACGATGGTCAGGTGCGGCGCATCGTCTGCAGATGCGGAGGCGAAGGGACGATAACGCGTCCACAGCAAGGTGCGCACGGCCAGAAGTGCGCTGGCCATGGCGAACCAGATCAGGCTCGGGCGAACGACGTACGACTCCCAGCCCGGCCCCGGGGCTGCCGCGATGACCGGGCTTGCGAGTTGTCCTTGGAAACCGACCCATGCCCAGGCGAGGACTGCCAACCAGATACTGGCAAAAAGGACGCGATCCCCCGTTGCCCGACCCTCCGGCGACAGTACCCGGGCATCGACATCCCCCTTGGACATGAACTCCTCGATCACTTTCACCGGCTTTCTCCGAAGATCATCGAATCACGACTCGGATATCACTGCAGCGTCTGACCGGCACGGCGAAGAGGCCTTCGTTTGGCTTGAGGCGACTGCGTACTGCCGATTGCCCTGACATGATGGGTCGATCGCGCAATGACCCGCGTGATGTCCGCGGCGGCATCATAAGCGTAATCCGCCTCGATGAGGGTGAGCCGCGGGCAAGCACGTGTAAAGTTTTGAAAACTTCAACGGCGGGACGATGGATGGGTCGAGCCTTCGCTTCCACTGCCTGATCCGGCAGGCCATGGCGTGGTTCTTGACTTCACCATCAGCGTCGCTTTTCACCGACAGGACTGGCTGGAGTGACGCGTGGACGGCTTCCTCTGACCCTCACGGTCTGACCGCTTTCACCTGGCGCGGGCAGTCGGCCTGACCATTCATGGCGGGGCACGCCGCCCCTGTCCATGAAACGCCATCCCCCTCGGGGGGAGGGTTGGGGAGAGGGCCGGCCATGAACGCTTCCCCCTCTCCTTCCTCTCCCCCAGAGGGAGAGAGTGTTGGAGTTTCGCTGCGCGAGTTTCGCGGCAACAGCCATGGGCCAAAGCAGTTCGGCCGTTGCCGCTGTTTGCGGGGTCGGGTACCCTGGGCGCACCCGACCCGGTATACGGGAATGGAATCACGGTCGCCACACTTCAAACTCGCACCCGGAGTTTCCATGCACGTCGATCTTCAGCCGGACTACAAGCAGGCTTTGCGCAAGACCTACCTTTTCGCCGGACTGGATGACGAGCAGTTCGCATCGGTGTTCGCGCTGGCGAGAGTGATCCAGCTAGAGGCAGGTCAGAACCTGTTTCAGCAGGAAGAACCTGCGAACAACTTCTATTGGGTGGGCAAGGGCATTATCCGCCTCTATCGCCTATCGCCTCATGGAGATGAGAAGGTCATCGATCTGGTCGGACAGGGCCGCTTTTTCGCCGAAGCGGCCCTGTTTATGGGCGGACGCTATCCCGTCAACGCCACGGGTCAGTTGCCCAGTTCCCTGGTGGCCTTCGACGGAAGGGGGTTCAAGCAGTGGCTCGCGCAAGACGTTGGCCGCTGCTTCCGCCTCCTGAGCGGAATGAGCGCCAGGATGCACAGGTTGGTGAACGACATTGACCGGCTGACCCTGATGAAGGGGAGCGACCGCCTTATGCAATACCTGCTCGATCATTCCGAAGCAGACGACGAGGGTCGGACCGTGGTCAACCTGGAGGTGCCAAAGCAGGTCATCGCATCGAGCATCGGCCTCAAACCCGAAACGCTGTCCAGGCTGCTCCACAAGCTGGGCGACTTGGGCTACATCGAAAGCCAGGGAAACCTGGTCTATTTGAAGAAGCTCGAGCAGCTACCAAGTTCTGAAATCGACTGAAGGCGGCATTGTTGCAGGGGGCGCAGCCGCCGATGCCCTGGGCCCGTCCCGGTTGGGACAGGTGAAACCGGCGTTGAGAGCGATTTTGCCTACCCGCTCGCGGTGCAGGTCCTGGGTCAGGGCCGGCACGGCCGGGACTCGGCGCCTGCCCACTCCTACGCCTCTTCATCTCTTGTAGCGGCTGGCGCAGGCAGGTGGATCGACACGCCGCGCTCCTCTGCCCGCGCGGATGAGGTCTTGCGGATGAGAAATCGGCCCGCCAACGGCGGGCCGGGCATGTCCGGCCACAATGTGGCCTCGGTCAGGCGTGCGCCTCTGCCAACACGTGCCCCACGGCGGGGCGCGTTTCCCTTTTGCCGATCGTCAGCAAATCCCAGACCAGCAGGAGGTAACCGGCGCAGAAGGCCCAACCGGAAATCTGCCGCCAATTCATCGCCTGGATAAACCACGGGTGGCTTTGCGCCGCGAAATACGCGGCCCAGGTCGACCCTCCGACCGCGCGCTCGATCTGTGACTGTTCATAGCCTGCGATCAGCAACGCGACCGTCATGCCGATCATGCCGATCCAGAGCAGGGCTATGGACCATTTCCACTTCCAGGCTGAAGCCACGTTGCCGCTCATATAAACATCGCCCCGCGCCTTTTGGGCCGCAAGGTAAAAGAACCCGATCACTGCGGTGACATAGGCGCCGAAGAACGCCAGGTGGCCGTGTGACGCGGTCCACTGGGTGCCATGGGTGTACAGATTGATCTGCGGCAGGGTCTGCATGAATCCCCAGACCCCTGCGCCGAAGAAATTGCCCGCGGCCTGACTGATGGTCCAGGCAAGGGCCGGGTGGTTGCTGTTTTTCAGGCGATGGACCCCGGCGTCGAACACGGCATGGACCACCATGGCCACCAGCGGTACCGGTTCCAGCGCCGAGAAGAAACCACCGATGGCGAGCCAGTAGTGGGGCGTGCCGATCCAGAAGTAGTGGTGGCCCAGACCCAGGATGCCGGAGCCGAACATCAGCGCCACCTCGATATACAACCAGGTCTCGACGATCTTGCGGCGCACGCCGAGGGTGCGGATCAACATGTAGGCCATGATGCAACCCACCAGCACCTCCCAGGTCGCCTCGACCCAGAGGTGGATCACCCACCACCACCAGAATTGGTCGAGCGAGATGTCGGCGGTGAAGAACATTCCGGCCAGATAGAGGCCGAACAGGGCCAGCAGGTCCAGCACCAGCACCCCGCCGACGCCGGTGTACCGGCCTTTGGAGAAGGTGGCGGCGACGTTATAGAAGAACGCCAGCACCGAGACGACGATGCCGATGTCTGCCCAGCGCGGCGCTTCGAGATATTCCCGGCCTTCGTTGATGAACCAGATGGTCTTGAGGCTGGCCGGCCCGACCTGAACCAGGAGGAAGACGGCCACCACGATGGCCACGGCGATGGTCAGGATCCAGAAGATCAGATTGCCCAGCGCCAGGCCGACCACGGGGTGACCTGCCTCGTCTTCCAGCATCCAGTAGACGCCGCCCAGAAAACCGTAGAGCAGCCACACCACCATGGCGTTGAGGTGGACGGTGCGCACGGTGGAGAAGTTGAGCACGCCGAAGAGGAAGTCGGGCTTGAGGTACTGCAAGCCGGCCAGCATGCCGAACAGGATCTGGGCGCCGAACAGCACCAGGGCGACGGTGAAATACTTCATGGCCAGTTTCTGGCCACCGTTCAGATTGGCCGTATCGAAAACGCCGAGCGCTGCCATGTCTGCCTCCTCAAAGGTGGGCCGGCGCACCGGCGGACTGCGACGCGGGGACCGTCGTGCTGGTGCCGGCCGCGGCGGGGATGTCGGACTGATCCACTTCCTTGAAATTGTTGGGGAAGCCGTTGGTGTCGATGGCGCTCATCCACTTGAGGAATGCGACCGTGGCCTTGGCCTCCTGTTCGGTGATCCCCAGGTTGGGCATGCGCCGGCCGATGCCGTTGTGCACCTGCTCGCTGGGGTCCATCAGGAAATTCACCATGTTCCGCTCGCGGACGGTCGGATCGCCCCAGTAGGGGTCCAGCCAGGATTTGGTCAGATCCGGCGCGTAGTAGGCCCCGTTGCCCAGCAGGGTATGGCACTCCATGCAGTTCTTCGACTGCACGTTGAGCTTGCCTTCAGTGACCAGGGCCTTGGCCTCCGCCTCGCTCAGCTTCTTGCCGAACAAGGGCTCATCGCCCCCGATTACCGGCACGTAGCGGTTTTTCGCCGCGTTGAACCTGTAGTCGATGCGCTTGTTGATGACCGAGTAATCGGGCACGTTCCGGCCGCCTGCGCGGATGTACTTCATGGTGTTCAGGGTGAGAAAGATCAACATGACGAACGAAATTCCCGTCACCCAGATGGCAGTCTTCCGCCAGAAGGATGGGGATGCCCACCAAAGTTCTTGTTGCATGGCCGAGTTCTCCTCACTAAACGCGCACAAACTAATCGGACTTCAAGGGTTCATCCTCAGCTTCCACGGCATGGGTGCCCACGCAGAGTCGCCAGATGGCGTGAGGAGCGAATAGATAGCCAAGCAGCATCAGGCCCACGACGAAGGTCCAGAAACCGCTCATGAGCAGATTGGCTGCATGGGCCAGGAACAGGGCCGCCACGACCAAACCGGCATAGGCGAGATAGGCGAGCGTCATCAGACGCGGCAGACCTTTGACTCGGCTGAAGGCGAAGAGCAAGGCATACAACGCACCCATCAAGATGACCATGGCCGCCGAGAGAAAGGCGGTGAAGAAATTGCCCAGCTCAACGGGCTGGATCATCGATGCGTTCCAGTCGGGACCCACGCCGGCTCATGGGCTCAAACGATCCCGAGCAACCAGAGCAGGACGGCATGTACGGCGACGGCCGCGGACACGAAAATGAGCACCGCCTTGTTTTCACTCTGCTCGAACAATCTCTGCAAGTTCATGGGGGACTCCGTGCGGGTTCGATGTCTTGGGCCCGACCTTAGAGATTTGCCGTTCTGCGCTCATTGATAAATGTCAAGTGGCGCAACGGATGCACGAGTTCTTCGAGTCCTGCGGAACCAAGCCATTAGGGCCATGCTCAGGCGGGCCTGCTGACGCAACTGGCCGAAGGTCATGCCGGTCTGCAGTGCGAAGCGGCGCTGGATGGTACGGGCGTCGATGCCAAGGCGGCCGGCCCATACGCAACGCCTGCCGAGACCTGTCCCAGATGCCGCACCCACGACGCTGCCCGGCACCATCGGCAAGGACCTCGATGGGCGCGGCTTCAGGTTCGTCGGCCCACCGTCGTCCACGACCGCCTGCGGGGCACGATCATGGTCAACGACCACGTGGTGGACTGCTTCCGGCATGGGGAACTTGCGGCAAATGCAGGCTAGACCTCCGGCCTGCGAGCGCCACCGGCGGATCTTCTATCGCGGAGGAGGGGTTAGCGTGCCGCCGTCGATGCAACCAACCTCGGCGCTTGATAAACGTGCTCCTGGAACATTCCCAGCGGTTCCTTTATCCTGTACAGAGATACTGTCCAATTTTGGCACTTCCCCATGACCATCGAAACCACCTACAGCCAGGCCCGCGAGCAGCTCAAATCCCTCATGGATCGGGCCGTCGAGGACCGCGAAATCGTAGTCGTCCGCCGTCGGACCGGGGGGGCAGTGGCCATGATCGCTGCCGACGAACTGGAAAGCCTGACCGAGACCGCCCATTTGCTGCGCTCGCCCAAGAATGCCGAGCGTCTCCTGGCCGCGCTGGCCCGGGCCCGTGGCGACTCCGTCCCCCCCACTCCCGTTGCCGACCTGAAGCGGGACCTGGGCATTGACGACTAAGGCCGCACGGCTCGCCGTCTTTCAGCCGGAGTTTCGCGAGGACCTGCGCTACTGGGTGGAAACCGACCGGCGTACGGCGAGGCGCCTGCTCGAACTGGTGGAAGCCATCCTTCGGGACCCCTTTGCCGGGATCGGCAAACCCGAACCGCTGAAATACCTGGGCAGCGACGTATGGTCGCGGCGCATCACCCAGGAACACCGTTGCGTCTATCTGGTGAAAGCGGATCGCGTAGAGTTTCTGCAGGGGCGGTATCACTACTGACCGCTTGGGGTACTTGGAACTGCACGCTGGCTATCGGCTCAGGTGCGCCAAAGGGTACTTCGAGCCGAGAATGTGCCCATTGGGAGAGCTATGAGGTCATGGGAAGTGATTGCGTTGAGGGAAAAGGGACTGCATGTCGGACATTGGCCGTCCTTAACTGACCCTGGCCCTTTCTCACCGATGCCCATCTGACGTCAGCTCGGCCACTTCAGCCACTCGCTTTCGACAATCGCTACAGCTATGTACTATGGGTTGAGGTGGTGCTGCCCAATCGGCATCAAGTTGAGTTGCGCATCGTTGTACCCAAGCAGGATGACACATGGACAAGCTGAAGCAAACCTATTTCGACTTCCACGGCGGGCGCGCGGAACCGGCACGGCTCGCCATGCACATCGGCGGCATTCAGTTTGAAGACCATCGGTTTGCATCCAAGGAGTTCTCCGAAATCCGCAAGACAACGCCGCTCAATCAGGTGCCGACCCTGCACGTGAATGATGTGCAGGTCACCCAAAGTGATGCGATTTCGCGCTATGTCGGGAAGCTTGCAGGTCTGTATCCCACTGACGAATTTCAGGCCTTGTTGTGCGACGAGGTCATGGGGGCTCTGGAAGACATCAACGTCAAGCTTGGGGCCACTTTCGGGATGACGGGGGACGCCCTGAAGAACGCCCGCGAAGCCCTGGTGACAGGAACATTGCCCCGATACTTGCGATGGCTTCAGAATCAACTCGAAGGCCATGGCGGCGAGTATTTCGCGGACAACCGCTTGACCGTTGCCGACCTGAAAGCCTTAGTGATCCTGCGCTGGCTCAGCTCAGGGGCACTGGATCACGTTCCAAGCGGTTTGGTGGAAGCCGAGGCGCCAAAGCTCAAGGCCTATATGAACCGTCTGGCCATGCTTCCGGCCATCGCACAGTATTACGCAGCGAGGACCAGCCCGTAATCACAGCCAACACGCCGGTATGGAACGGCCTTCAAGCTAGGGAAACCCTCGATCAACCTGCAAATGGCTTGACGCAAAATCAGGTGCCACGTCCGACTGGCAACCGATCCGGAGGCTGCCGCCCGAAGCTCCTGGCGGTCGGCCTGCTCATCGGCCTGAGCGGAACTACGTGTTAGGCCCACTTTGGGGCGGCATGGGGTCAACTCCGGACATAAGCCTCTGGCAGTTTATGTGGTATTAGTTTTCGAAGTGTGCCTTGGAAATCCAGTGCTTTTCAGCCCAAACATCATATTCGACCATCGGCTTGGATTTGCTGCGAAGGAAAGCATCGGCCTGACGTTTGCCTTTCGCCGCACAACCAGCCTCCTTGATGGTTGTTATTTGCCACCCGCTGTCCGCGAGGGATCTCTTGATGAGGTCCAGCGGATCGACGCTTCTGTCCGTGATACCGCCGAACCGGATGACCATCTTGGCTTCTTCCGCGCACACTCTTTCTGCATTGCGCCATACCTGCCGCAGGTTGTCCGCAAAGTCCTCAGGGCTCGAATGAACAATTTGATTGCGGTTGTTATAGTCGACAGAGTCGGAGCCACCCACGAACCAGTTACGGAGCCACTGATCGGGGATGTAGGTCCGCATGCCATAGTATGGGGGTGAGGTAATCACCCAGTTGAATTGGGTTTCTGGTATTTCTGGCTGGAGTGCCTTGGCCTCTCGGCTGTCTGCCAATCGCACGGCTCCCGCAACATCGGAAGATGTTCCGTAGTAGCGTTTCGCTCGCCGTTCAATCACCGCCAAGACATCGACAGGCTCAGGCACAAGCCCCCGTCCCTGCCAGAAGCGTGTCGCATAGGCAGGCTTGGGGGCGTAAGTGCGCGGGCATTGGTTGGAGAAGTAGCTCAGGAAGGTCTTCTGCTTCGGGCCATGCAGCGCACCCAGGACGATGCCACGGAGTGCGATGTGGGCGTCCGTGGTGCAGTCCTCTAGAAATGCCTCCCGAAATCGACACAGTGCATCCAGCACGATCGGGTGAAACGCCCATTGCCAAAACTCGCTGGTCGGTATGTGGCGCGCCTCACGTTCGGTCAGAATCCTGCGTGCTTCGGCAAGGATGTCATCAACGGTGGCCGTCGCGAGCTTGGAGGCCGTAATGGCTGCGGCTACCGGGCTGGAATCCACGCCCAAGGACCTGAGGCCAACGAGTCGCGCAGCGAAGTTGGTGGTCCCTCGGCCGCAAAAGGGATCAAGTACGACATCACCCTCTCGTGCTCTCCGCTGCAGAATATTGAGCGGAAAGTCGAGCGGGAACATCGTGAAATAGGGACAGATGCCGTTGAGTTGGAAACCGTCGGTCACTTGTTGACCTTTATCCACGTTTTCCCCGTGGCCGGATTCTTTAATGTCTCCCACGCTGCGGGCTGTGGTCCATATTAAGCATTCATGGACTTTGAGTCTAGGTTG
>JBJKSP010000199.1:0-3829 GCA_046703865.1 Thiobacillaceae bacterium | reverse complement strand
TTAGACTCCCCCTGTCTCGCCCAATTTTCCCGCGCCCTGTCGGGGGAAGTCGGCGAGCACTGTTTGAGCCCGCAGGGCGAGTTGCGCAGCCGCCCGAACGGCCGGGCAAAAATTGGGTACCCGAAGGGCGACGAAGCGGGGCGTGCTTTCTTTGACTACTTTCTTTGCACGGGCAAAGAAAGTAGTGCGCTGCCGGGCGCCCCCGGCCAATCGCACTTCACTCAACCGCCTGGGGTGGAAAGAACTACTGACGTCCACGTCCACCTCACACATTCAACAACTCCCGCGCCTGCTGGGCGTCCCGGCCGATCTGCCGTGTGAGCGCATCCAGGTTGTCGAATCTGGCCTCGTCCCGCAGCTTGTGCAGGAACTCCACGCGCAGGTGCTGCCGGTAGATGCTGCGGTCGAAATCGAACAGGTGCACCTCCAGGGTGGGCTTGCCGTTGGTATGCACGGTGGGCCGCGTGCCCAGGCTGGCCACGCCGGGCCGGTCCGGGCGGTCGAGCCCTTGCACGTGCACGGCGAAGATGCCCGTGAGGGGTGGACGGTTGTGCTTGAGCTGGATGTTGGCCGTGGGATAGCCGATCTTGCGGCCCAGCTTGTCGCCGCCCACCACGCGGCCGGAGATGGAATAGGGCCGGCTCAGCAATTGGGCGGCCAGGGCCATGTCCCCGGCGGCCAGGGCATCCCGGACGGCGGTGCTGGAGGCGCGTTGGCCGGCCGCCTCGACCGTGGGCAGGGCCTCGGCCTGGTAGCCAAATGTTTCTCCCAGGCGTCGAAGCAGTTGGAAATCGCCCGCACGCCTGGCGCCGAACCGGAAGTCATCTCCCACCAGCACGTAGCGGGCCTTGAGCCCCTGCACCAGGATACGGCTGACGAAGTCCTCGGCGGAGAGGGCCGCAAAGCTGCGGGTGAATCGGGACACGTGGACATGGGCGACCCCGAGGCTCCTCAGGATCTCCAGTTTTTCACGCAGGTTGGTCAGGCGCGTGGGTGCGGAATCCGGGGTGAAGACCTCGCGCGGATGGGGCTCGAAGGTCAGTACGGTGGGCAGTGCGCCCACGGAGGCCGCCCGCGAGGTCAGGCGGGCCAGCATGGCCTGGTGCCCCTGGTGCACGCCATCGAAGTTGCCGATGGTGACGGCGTTGGAGCGCTGGGCTCGGGGCCAACCGTGGGTGATCAGCATCTTGCAGCGGCTTGAAAAAACTCAAATTCTAGCCGCCGGAGACCCCGGCAGTCTATGCAGCACGGCGCACGAAATGGCTGATCCGCACGCCGAGCAGCCATAGGGTCGCGAAATACGCCCCTCCCCCCCCGAACACGAGCAGGCCCAGGTGAAGGATGCGTTCGCCGAAATGATAGGTGAACCAGCGCTCTTCGCTGCCCATGCCCACCCACAGCACCGAGGCCATGACCGCCAGGGCCGCGAAGAGCTTGAGCAGGAATGCCTTCCAGCCCGGCTGTGGCTGGTAGATGGAATGCTGGCGCAGCTTGTGGAACAGGATGGTGGCGTTCAGACAGGCGCCGAGGCCGACGGCGAGGGCGAGCCCGGCGTGCTTGAGGTGCCAGATGAAGGCCAGGTTCATGGCCTGGGTGGCCAGCAGGGTGATCACGGCGATCTTCACCGGCGTCTTGATGTTCTGTCGGGCATAAAAGCCGGGCGCCAGCACCTTGACCATGATCAGGCCCAGCAACCCCACGCTGTAGGCCACCAATGCCCAGCGCGTCATCTCCACGTCCCGCACGGTGAACTCGCCGTAGAAGAACAGGGTCGCGATGAGCGGCACGGCCAGGATACCCAGGGCGACGGCAGCCGGTGCGGCCAGCATGAGGGTCATGCGCAGCCCCCAGTCCAGCAGCCTGGAATATTCGGAGGTGTCGTTGTCCGAGTAATGCTTGGCCAGGGAGGGCAGCAGGATGGTGCCCAGGGCGACGCCGAGCATGGCGCTGGGAAACTCCATGAGCCGGTCGGCGTAATAAAGCCAGGATACGCTGCCGGTCTGGAGGAAGGACGCGAACAGGGTGTTGATGAGCAGGCTGATCTGGGCGACGGACACGCCCAGGGCGGCCGGCCCCATGAGCTTGAGGATGCGCCTGACCCCTTCGTCCGCGGGGGCCCAGTCCCAGCGGGGAAGGTGACCGAGCCGTTTCAGCATCGGGATCTGCAGTGACAGCTGCAGGATCCCCCCCAGAAAGGCCCCCCAGCCCAGCGCCAGAACGGGCGGGTCGAACCAGGGGGCCGCGAAGGCCGCCGCCAGGATCATGGCCACGTTGAGCAGCACCGGCGTGAAGGCGGGCACCATGAAGCGGCTGTAGGTGTTGAGGATTCCTCCCGCCAGCGACACCAGGGAGATGAACAGGATGTAGGGAAAGACGATGCGCGTCAGGCTGACGGTGAGCTGAAACTTGTCCGGCGTGGCGGTGAAGCCGGGGGCGGACACAAGCACGATGAGGGGGGCGCCGATCACCCCCAGGGCCGCGACCACGGCGACGGCGATGAACAGGGCCGTGGCGACCCGGCCGACCAGGATCTGGGTGGCTTCCTCGCCGCGCCTGTTCTTGTATTCCGCCAGGATCGGCACGAAGGCCTGGGAAAAGGCCCCCTCGGCGAACAGCCGGCGCAGCAGATTGGGCAGTTTGAAGGCCACGAAAAAGGCGTCGGTGACCAATCCGGCACCGAAGACCCGGGCGATGATGGCGTCGCGGAGGAAACCCATGATGCGCGAGAGCAGGGTCATGCTGCTGACCGTGGCGAGTGCCCTGAGCAGATTCATGGTGTGGGAGAGGCCGGGCGGAAAGTCGAGATGTTAAACAATCCCGTGGGGTAGGAATCTTGTAGGTTAGGATAACTTGCCAATCTTCGTTGGCATGAGTATATTCACAAACTTTCTTTGATTTCTCTAAAGAGGTTCAGAATGGCGAACAGCGCACAGGCGAAAAAGCGCGCCCTTCAAAGCGCCAAGCAGCGCCTGCACAATGTGGCGCTTCGTTCCGAGTACCGCACGGCCGTGAAGAAGGTCCGCCAAGCCGTCGCGAGCGGCGACAAAGGTGTCGCCCAATCCACGTTCCAGTCCGCCATGAAGACGATCGACAGCATCGCCGACAAGAAGATCGTGCACAAGAACAAGGCGGCACGTCACAAGAGTCGGCTATCGGGCGCCATCAAGGCCATGGCCTGATCCCGGCCGACCCGTCGCGGTCGGTCGCAGTCTAATCCCGGGGCGACTTGCGCCCGTCGAGCACTTCCAGGTCGTTGTCCCGGGCAAAATCCAGCAAGAATCTGAATAGCTGCGGGTCCTCTTGCTCCAGGGCACGCTGGATCACCACGCAGCGCACGCCGGCCCGCGAGAGGGGCTGTACCAAGGGAGAGTAGCGCATCCGGTGGTCCGTGCCCATGCTGGAGAGCAGGGCGGCGAGGCGTTCGGCCCAGTCGCTGGGACGGAATTTCTTCCCGGCCTTGGTGATGCCGCGGATGACGATCTCGACGGGTTGAGGGCTTTCCATCGGATTCAGGTTTCCGGATTCGAATGCGGCATTTTATCAGGTGCGGGTCGGTATAATGCTGCAACTGCAAAAAAGCTGGAGAACTGCCATGAATTTAGATCGAGTCAGTTCGGGCCGGGATGTTCCCAACGACTTCAATGTCATCATCGAAATACCCGCCCACGGGGAACCGATCAAATACGAGGTGGACAAGGAGACCGGGGCCATGTTCGTGGACCGCTTCATGTCCACGGCCATGCACTATCCGTGCAATTACGGTTACATCCCCCACACCCTTTCCGAGGACGGCGATCCCGTGGACGTGCTGGTCATCACCCCCATCCCC
>JBJKSP010000198.1:0-4053 GCA_046703865.1 Thiobacillaceae bacterium | reverse complement strand
ATCATGGCCAGGTTCTCTTCCGGGGTGGCCGCGAGGACATGGCTGACGTGGTAGTCCCAGCTCTTGCCCACCAGGGTCACGGCGGGCGTCCCGGCCTCCAGCAGGGCCTGCAGGTTGGCGTCGTCCTCGCAGCGGACGCCCTTGCGGCGGGTGCTGCCGAAGGCGGCGATCCGGGTGGCGCCCCAGTTCATGCCCGCCGCCCGTGCGAAAAAGTCTGCATCCTTGGGGTTGGAACCGGGCCAGCCCCCTTCGATGTACTGCATGCCGAAGTCGGCCAGGCGCCTGGCGATGGTGATCTTGTCGCCCACGGACAGGGAAATGTCCTCCCGCTGGGTTCCGTCGCGCAGGGTGGTGTCGTAGAGCTGGATGCGGGACATGGTCGAGCCGGTGGTTGCGTGCCAATAGCCGACATTATCCATGCTTGCCCTCCCGCCCGTCGCATCCCTTGTGGCGGTTCCTCCACGGACGCGGTGCGGCATGTGGCATTGCCTACAGGTTGCCGGACAAACCCGCGGTCCAACGCGGCCTTACCCGTGGCCCGGGGATTGCTACAGTCTTGGAATGATTGGAATGACAAGCTAAGAGAGATCCGAATGAGCCGATTCAACATGGGCGACCTGGTCTTCGCCACCCACGACCTGACCAACGACACCGTCGAGGAGACCGGCGAGGGCGGCATCCCGGGCCTGGCGCCCGAGACCCTTCTGGCCGCTACCGGCACCCGGGGGGTGGTGGTGAACGTGGGCGAGGTGGAGGCCCTGCCCGGGCATGAGATCTACCTGGTGCGCTTCGAGACCGGCACTGACGGTACCCTGTCCGAACCCATCGGCTGCCTGGCCGAGGAGATCACCCACAGGCCGGACACGGCATGAGCCCGCCCGACCACGAATCCGCGGGTATCCCGGAGCGGGCGGAGATCGTGCGGGCCTATCATCAGCGCACCAAACACCACCTGGACCGTTATGCCGCGGGGCCAGGCAGCCTGGACTGGGATGCCCAGCCCGACCCGTTCAGGGTCTGGTCCGGTACCCGGACGATGGCCCTGCCCAGGCGCGCTCTGGAGATCGACACGCCCTGGGAGGCGCTGCAGACGCCGCGCCGGACCGCCTCCCCGGACCTGGAGTCCCTGGGCACCCTGCTGCAGCTGTCCGCGGCCATCACCGCCTGGAAGGCCTATGGCGGCAGCCGCTGGGCGCTGAGGGCCAACCCCTCGTCTGGCAACCTCCATCCCACGGAGACCTATGTCCTCGCCGCCGGGGCGCCGGGTCTGGAGGATGGCCTCTACCACTACGGCAGCCTCCGGCACGACCTGTCGCTGCGCGCCGGCCTGGCCCCTCCTGCCGACCCCGGCCTGTGGCTGGGGTATTCCTCCATACACTGGCGGGAGACGTGGAAATACGGTGAACGGGCCTTCCGCTACTGCCAGCTGGACCTGGGCCACGCCCTGGGGGCACTGAGTTACGCGGCGGCCCTGTTGGGCTGGAAGGCACATCTCCTGCCTTGGTCCACCGAGCGAGTGGCGGCACTGCTGGGCCTGGACCGGGTGGAGGACTTCGCCGGCGTGGAGGCAGAGGACGCCGAGGCCCTGGTAGCCCTGATGCCGGCAGACGCGGCGACCCCTGCCGCGGAACCGCCCCCCACAGGAACCGAATGGTCCGGCCGCCCCAATCTGCTGGACCCCAGGCCCATGTATCGCTGGCCGGTGATCGACCAGGTATCCCAGGCGAGCCGGGGCACGCCGCCCGCCACGGGAGAGGCCCCCGCCGCCGCCACCCTCCCCTTCCCCGAATGGGCCATCGCCAGCGCCGTGATCCACAAGCGTCGCAGCGCCCAGGCCTTCGACGGGCAAAGCATCATGCCCCTCGACCATTTCCGCCGGCTGCTCTCCTGCCTCCTGCCCGGGAACGCACCCCCCTGGCGCTTGTGGACCGGGGTGCCCCGGGTGCATCCCGTCTTGCTGGTGCACCGGGTGGAAGGGCTCTCCCCCGGCGTCTACGCCCTGCCCAGATCCGAAGCCGCGGAGGCGATCCTGCGCGAGTCCCTGCGGGCCGAATTCGAATGGCAAGGCGCCGACCCCGCCCTGCCCCTGTTCCGCCTGGTGGCCGCAAACGCGATGAAGGTGGCCCGCACCCTGTCCTGCCATCAGGACATTGCCCGGGACTGCGCCGTGGCCTTCATGATGGTGGCCGAGTTCGCGGACCCCGTTGCCGAAAATCCTGCCGCCTACCGGCACCTGCATTGGGAGGCCGGCCTGCTGGGCCACGTGATCACGCTGGAGGCCGAGGCCGCCGGCTGGCGGGGCACCGGCATCGGCTGCTTCTTCGACGACGCCGGCCATGAAGTCCTGGGAATCACCGGAAAACGCCTCCAGATCCTCTACCACTTCGCCGTGGGCCGGCCGGTGGACGACCCGCGGCTTACCACCCTGCCGGCCTATGACTGAGGCGGAGACCGTCGGCCGGCTCCGCCCCCGCAGGCCATATCTCACGCTGTATCCCCTGGCCTCCAGGCAGGCCTTGGTGGCCCGCGTGTAGTCGGCGCGTTTCGCCCCCTGATCGGAATCGGACAGGCCGCTTCCGGGTTGGGACGGATCGAATCCGGTCTGCTCGACCGCCCACCGGTGGCATTCGTACCGATCAGTGGCCTGCTGCTGCTCCGTCTGCCCCTGCTCGGGATAGGCGTACAGGCGCTCGGGCTCGGGCGGCGGGGTCACCACCTCCGACTCCGGCGGCGGGGGCACCACCACGTAGGTCCGGTCGGCCGGACGCCAGCTGTAGTACACGCCGTCGGCGTAGTAATAGGGCACGCCACCGACCCACAGCGTCGTATAGAACGGCGGCAAGATGGATACGGTCAGCCCGATGGGAGGCGTGACCACGACGAAGCGCGTGCCCGAGGGCCGGTACCACACGCCGCCGTGGAAATAGTACCTGTCGCCGTGGTAGGGAACGACGACGTGGCCGCGGGGCAGCTCGTTCACGAAGTGCCCGCGGGAGGGATAGTAACGGTCATGGTGGTAGCGCTGATCCAGTCGATAATCCCTTTCCACCCGCGGCGGCGGGTTGTTCCGGTGGTGGTCCTCACCCCGTCCCCAATCGGCCGGATAGGCCAGGCTGCTGCCCAGGGCCAACAGGAGTGCAAGCCCCAGGCTGGTCGTCGTTGAGCGATGGATCCTCATTTCATCTTCCTTTCACATGTTTCGTAACGATGCCGTACCAGGCTTGCCGTCAGTGGACGGTGTACCCACGCCCCTCCAGACAGGCGGACATGGCGCGGCGGTAATCCTCGGCCCTGCGTTCGAGTTCAGCCATCTGCTGGGCTTCGGCCCGGTCGTACCGTGCCTGGATGCGCTCGGCCTGGGCCTGGCGCGAGGAATCCGAGGCGGCGCCGATGGCCGCCCCCGCGATGGCCCCGACCACCGCCCCCCCGGCGGCGTCACGCGGGCGCGAGACCGCTGCGCCGATCAGGGCACCGCTCACCGCGCCCACAGCCGTGTCATGGCCGGGCGGTGGCATGGGCACGACCTCGACCTTCATGCGTGAAGCGACCCGAGGCGCGCTGGGATCGAATCCCGTCTGCTTGACGGCCCAGACATAGCACTCGTAGCGGTCCCGGTCCTGCTGCCTGGGACTCTGCCCGGCGTTGGGATAGAAGAACACCTGGGTGGGCGGCAGCACCTGTTCGGATGCCGGCGCGGAACGCACCACCGCGCGTTCCCCCGGCCCTGAGGCGCATGCCCCCAGCGACAGGGCAACAGCCAGGACCATCGCCTTCAACGCAACCCGGCCGCTCCCCCAACGGCCAATCCAACCGGGCATCCCATGCATCATCTTGTCCATGATCGCCCCCTTCCTGCTTTACCGAATTATTTGACACTCAATCCCAAGATAGCGGCACGATGTAACCCCATGGCTGCCGAGTCGTAACGAGATGTTTCAAGGGCCTTTACACACACTTGCACGCCTTTGCACAAGCTGTCGATACAATGCCGAACTGGATCATCGAAGCCTTGCGATTCGGCGAAAATGCGCGCCAGCAACCCCTTGAGGGAGC
>JBJKSP010000197.1:0-5440 GCA_046703865.1 Thiobacillaceae bacterium | reverse complement strand
GCTTGGGCATGTCCAGACCGCTTTCCTTGAGCCAGGTGCGGATGGCCGCCTCGCCCTTGGCCCAGGTGGCCGGCGCGCCGGACTTGAGCGCCCCCAGGTCGAGAAAGAGCATCTTGGCCATGACGTTGTTGCTGAACTTGTTGGTCTTGCACACGATTTCGGCCAGGGGGGGCGACTCGAACTCCAGCCACAGGCGTGCCGACTCGGGTACCGTTCCGAGCCTTGTCAGGCCGGTCAAGACCCCGCCCGACTCACGCCACAGGCTGGCGAACAGGGCCGCGGTATTGTCCGGCGGACTGAGCAGGTTGATCCACAGGATGCGATCGCCGCAGGCCGCAGGATAACTGCCCGTCAGGTGCAGCGTCCCGTCCTCTCGGACCGTATTTATGCTGTCCTCCCAGTCGCCGCAGAAGCCGGCAGGGTCCAGCGAGGCATCGTTCCGCACGGCGTAGACGGGTGGATCCAGCGCGGCGTTCAGCCTGCCGTCCCCGGGCGCGAGACGCAGGGCCAGCGAATTGAAATTGACCATCAGGGCCGAAGGCGGCGCGTTGTAGGGCTCCAGCGGCGACTGGTCGAAATCCCCCGGATCGATGGGGTCGAGATCGTAATAGCCCTCGTCCAATACCACGTCGCCCTGGATCTCCCGGATGCCCCTCAGCCGGATCTCACGCAGCATCAGCCAGAGGCGCTCCATGGTGAGGTCCGGATCGCCCCCGCCCTGCAGAATGAGATCCCCCTTCAGAACGCCGTCGTGCACCTCGCCGTCCACCCACACCCGGGTCTTGAAGGTGTAGGCGGGGCCCAGGGTGTCCAGGGCGGCGAAGGTGGTGAGCAGCTTCATCACCGAGGCGGGATTGAAGGAACGGTGAGCGCCGTAAGCGACCAGGGGGGTATCGGCATCCAGGTCCTGGATCACCAGGCCCACGTTGGTCGCGGGTACCCCGGCCGTGGCCAGGGCCTGGGCGACCCCGGGCGGCAGGTCCGCCGCACGGCCGGCCAGAGTGAAACAACAGAGAAGAAAAAGGCTAAGGACGCGGGGCAAGGTCCGCGACATACCAGTCCATGGCCTCCCGCAGGCCGGCGTCGATTCGATGGGTGGGCTCGTAGCCCAGCCGGCGTCGCGCCTTTGAAATGTCCGCCAGGGAATGGCGCACGTCGCCCGGGCGGAAGTCGCGGTGGACCGGCTCCAAGTCCTCCAGCCCCGGATAGCGTTGCGAGAGATTGTCCCGCAGATGCCGGAACAGGTCGTTCAGGCTGGTGCGCTCCCCCACGGCCACGTTGTAGACCTGGTCGGCCGCCTCGGGGTCCTCGGCGGTCGCGGCCAGCAGATTGGCCTGCACCGCGTTGGCGACATAGCAGAAATCTCGGCTGGTCTCCCCGTCGCCGTTGATGTACACGGGCTCGCCCCGGATCATGGCCGAAATCCACCTGGGTACCACGGCCGCGTAAGCGCCTTTGGGGTCCTGGCGCGGACCGAAGATGTTGAAATAGCGCAGGCCGATGGACCTGAAACCGTAGGCGCGGGCGAACACCTGGGCATAGAGCTCGTTCACCACCTTGGTCACGGCGTAAGGGGACAGCGGCCGGCCGATGACGTCCTCCACTTTGGGCAGGGCCGGATGATCCCCGTAGGTGGAACTGGACGCGGCATAGACGAAGCGCCCCACCCCCGCATCCCGTGCCGCCACCAGCATGTTCAGGAAGCCGTCGATGTTGGCCGAGTTGGTAGCGACGGGGTCCTCCAGGGAGCGGGGCACGCTGCCCAGGGCGGCCTGGTGCAGGACGTAGTCGATTCCGGTGCAGGCCTGGCGGCAATCCTCCGGTCGGCGGATGTCGCCTTCGATGAAGCGGAACCTCGCCCATTGGTCCGCAGCCACCTCTGCCCGGACCTGATCCAGGTTGCGGCGGTGGCCGGTGGCGAAGTTGTCCAGGCCCACCACCCGCTGGTCCAGCTTGAGCAAGGCCTCCAGCAGGTTGCAGCCGATGAAGCCCGCCACGCCGGTGACCAGCCAGGTATGGGGTTCACCTTGGAGGCGGGTGAGGAGTTGGCCGTAGGTGGACATTCGAACAGTTTGCAGTCGTAAGTTTGGAGTCGGCAGAAAAAGAACTATGCGTGCCCGCGTGACTGTATTGCCTAAATAAGCCCGTTTGCCGCAGCCTACTGCAAACTGCCCTCTGCCAACTCACAGTCTCCAGAGCGTATAACCGGCCGCCTTTACGGCGGCCGGGTCGTAGGCCGATTTCACATCCGTGAACACCCCGCCCGGTTTGAGCCTGGCCAGGATGTCCGAAAGCGGCATGGCCAGATACTGCCCGTGGGGCACCGCCGCGACCATGGCGTCGACCTCCCGGGGCAACTGGTCCCAGCGGGTGAGGGTGATGCCGTATTCGTGCACCGCCTCGGCGGGTTCGGCGATGGGGTCGTGCACGGTGACTTCGCAGCCGAAGGACTGCAGCTCCCGGACCAGGTCGGCCACCTTGGAGTTGCGCAGGTCGGGGCAGTTTTCCTTGAAGGTGAGCCCAAGAACGACGACCTTGGCACCGCGTACCGCGCTGCCGTTGTGGATCATGTGCTTGACAGTCTGCTGCGCGGCGTAGGCCGCCATGCCGTCGTTGATGCGGCGCCCGGCCAAGATGACCTGGGGGTGGTAGCCCATCATCTCGGCCTTGTGGGTCAGGTAGTAGGGGTCCACGCCGATGCAGTGGCCGCCCACCAGTCCCGGCCTGAAGGGCAGGAAGTTCCACTTGGTACCGGCAGCCTGCAGCACCTCCAGGGTATCGATGCTCATGCGGTCGAAGATGATGGACAGCTCGTTCATGAGGGCGATGTTCAGGTCACGCTGGGTGTTCTCGATGACCTTGGCCGCCTCGGCCACCTTGATGGAGCTGGCCCGATGCACCCCGGCGGTGATGACGGATTCGTACAGGTCGGCCACGGCCTTGAGGGTGGCCTCGTCGTCGCCGGAGACCACCTTGACGATCCGGGTGATGGTCCGCTCCTTGTCGCCCGGGTTGACCCGTTCCGGGGAGTAGCCCACGTGGAAGTCCTGCCTCCACTTCATGCCGGAATGCTGCTCCAGCAAGGGGATGCACACCTCCTCGGTGGCACCGGGATAGACCGTGGACTCATATACCACGATGGCACCCCTCTTCATGTGCTTGCCCACGATGGTGGAGGCACCCACCAGGGGGGAAAAGTCGGGGATGTGGGCCTCGTCCACGGGGGTGGGGACGGCAACGATGATCACATCGGCCCTGTTTATGGTGGCGGGGTCTGCGGACACGGACAGCCGGGTGGCGGACTTGAGGTCCTCGGTCGATACTTCCCCCGTCGGATCGCAGTAGTTCCTGTAGTTGGCGATCTTGGCCTCGGAAAGGTCGAAGCCGACGGTGTCATATTTCCTGCCGAACTCAACGGCCAGGGGCAGGCCTACATAGCCCAGCCCCACAACGGCGACGATGGTCATCGTTTCCTCTGAGTAAAAAAGATTGCGTGGATTGTACCCTGGCCGCATTGCCCCCATGGCATCATGGGGGCATGAAGGGATTGCGGCTCCCCTGGCTCCTTATATCGGCCCTGTTTTGCGCGTTCTTGAACCTGCAGGGCGAACCGGCATGGGCGAAGGGCATCGTAGATACGCTGCCCAGGATCAAACCCTCCGTGGTGGGGATCGGCAGCTTCGATGCCGTGCGCACCCCACGCGTCCGGATGACGGGCACCGGCTTCGTGGTGGGTGACGGCCTGACGGTGGTCACCAACGCCCACGTCCCGCCCACTGACCTGGACCTGGCGCACAAGGAAACCCTGGTGATCCTGGACAGAAAAGGGTCGCAAGTGGAGGTCCGCAGCGCGCGGATCGCAGCCGAGGACACCGACCACGATCTGCTCCTGCTGCGAATCTCCGGCAAACCCCTGCCCGCCCTCAAGTTGGGCGATTCCGACCGGGCACGGGAAGGAGAGACGCTCTATTTCACCGGCTACCCCCTGGGAGCCATACTGGGCCTCTACCCCGCCACCAACCGGGCCGGGCTGGCGGCCGTCGCCCCGATCTATTCCCCACCCATGACGTCGAGAGGCCTGACCCCGGAACTCATCATGCGGGCCCGGGAGCCTTACCTGATATTCCAGCTGGACGCCGTGGCCTATCCCGGAAACAGCGGCAGCCCCCTGTACGACCCCGACACCGGTGAGGTGCTGGGCGTGATCAACGCGGTCTTCGTCAAAGGTGCCAAGGAAAACGCCATCACCCATCCCAGCGGCATCAGCTACGCCATCCCCAGCAACTACATCCGGGCGCTGCTCCAGAAGTATGCAGACAAACCGTGACGGCCCCACCCTGAACCTCCGATGCCGGCCTTCCAGGCACCTGCGCCGGGGTGTGGCGGCCGCCCATGCGCTGGCGGCCTTTGCCCTGCTGCTGGCCGATCTCAGCCCCTGGCTGCAAGCCGTCGGGTTCATCCTTCTGGCGCTCAGCGCCGCGATGCAATTGCGCCGTCCAACAGATCTAAGGTTGCGCCTGGAGCCAGACGGCCGCCTGGAAGCCGGCCTCGGAGATAGTCCGCTGCTGCCGGCCACCGTCCTGCCCCAGACCCACGTCAGCCATTGGCTGTGTGTCCTCCATTACCGGATTGACGGGCAAAAGCGCACCGGCAGCCGTGTGGTCCTGCCCGACTGCCTGACCCCGGACGAGTACCGGCGCTTCAAGGTATGGCTGAAATGGAGAGCCGTGACCGAACCCGCCACCGGCAATGTCGCAGGGAGTGCGCCGGACCCCACATGACACCACCGCGGACAGATGGCGGCGGTGCAGGGAATAAGGCGATGTGGTGCCGTTGTCATCACGAGGCCCGTAGGGCCGCGGCGATTCATGGCTTTGCCATCGATAACCTCAGTAACACACAGCCAGCCGACTCCGCGCACGCCTCCACACACTTGGCATCAGGTTTGATGCCCTACCCAGGCAGGCCCCTGCAGAACTAGGCCGCTCGGTGGGTGACTCACGATTGCAGAATGCCCTGGGCGCCACGCCGGTCTCAGCGAGGCGAGGGCGTCACTTCCGGTCTTGTTGAGCCGAGTTGATCGATCTAACATCCGTACACCAATAGCCGTATCGATACCATGGACACGCTTACACTCTCCCCCAAATTTCAGGTCGTGATACCCAAACACATCCGCGAAGCCATGCAACTGAAAGCCGGCATGCCGATGCAAGTGATTCAGTACGGCGACCGCATCGAATTCATCCCCCTCAAACCCATGCAAGCGGCACGCGGCATGTTCAAGGGGATGGATACGCAATTCGACCGAGAAGACGACAGGTCGTGAATATCGTCGACACTTCCGGCTGGCTGGAATATTTCGCCGACTCGCCCAAGCGCCCCTGTTCGCCCCCACAATCGAGGACATCGACCAACTTCTGGTGCCCAGCATCGTGCTCTA
>JBJKSP010000196.1:0-3328 GCA_046703865.1 Thiobacillaceae bacterium | reverse complement strand
TTGCAACGTGGCAGACGCGCATTTGTCGTGGCAACCCTCCGGGACGGGGGCGATTTGGGCGCCCCCCTTTGTCGCAATCCGCTTGCAGTGGCTGGCACTGCGGCGCGGCTTGCTTCGCGGGCTGCATCCCAAATCGCCCTCGTCGCATGCGCGCAATTAGTGTTAACGGGCCCTAAACACCATGCCGACCATGCGACTGAACAAGATGGCGTTCATTCAGGGCGCCATGGAGGCCCTACACGAGCTGGACAAGGCCACGACCTTCCATTTCCAGTGGCTGCACGACCTCCACAGCTCGGTCATCTGCGGCGAGCCGATCCATCCTGACGTTCTGGAGGAGGACGCCCACCGCAGATGCGATTTCGGCCGGTGGTATTACGGGGAGGGGGTGGCCCACCTGGCGGAGGAATCCGCCTTCGAATCCGTCGGCGACCTGCACAGGGCCATGCACGACACGGCCCGCGCCATGCTCAAAAGCCACCTCGACGGCCAGGGGATCTCCGCCCATGCGTACCGGGACTTCGTGGATGCCTCCACCGCGTTCAAGGCGGACCTGGGTCGCTTCAAGCACGAGATCATCACCCGCGTATGCACGGTGGACCACCTGACGGGGGCCTGGAACCGCCACGCCATGGCCCTGCGGCTGTTGGAGGAGATGGCCCGGATGCAACGCACCGGCCAGAACTGTTGCCTGAGCCTGATGGACATCGATCACTTCAAGCAGGTGAACGACGAATTCGGCCACTTGGCCGGCGACGCCGTGCTGCAGGCCATCGTACGGCTGCTCAACACCTACCTGCGCCAGTACGACAGCGTCTTCCGCTATGGCGGCGAGGAATTCCTGATCTGCCTGCCCAACACCGGCCTGGAGGACGCGGCCGCCCTGCTCAATCGCCTGCGCGAGCAGATCGCGGAGCATGAATTCGAACTGGACCCCCGCCACCCCGTTCGTCTGACCGCGTCCTTCGGGGTGGCCGAGCTGATCTCGGGCGAACCCGTGGACTCGACCCTGAACAGGGTGGACCACGCCCTCCTGGCCGCCAAGGCCGGCGGCCGAAACCAGGTCTGCGTCTGGGACATCAACACCTGAAACGGGCGGTTATCCGGCGGGGACCTGGTCCCCCGGCGTTCATTCCACCTTGATGGTGGTGGACGCTGGCTTGCCGGGCGCGGCCTTGGGCAGCTCCACCTTCAGCACGCCGTTCCTATAGGTCGCCCGGGCCTGGTCGGCCAGGACCGGCACCGGCAGGGGCACCGTGCGGCGGAAACTGCCGTAGGCGCATTGCATCACCCGCCAGCGGCCTTCGGTGCTCTCCCGCTCGAAACGCTTCTCGCCGCTGACCACCAGGGCGTCGTCCAGGATCTCGACGTCGAAATCCTCCTTGTCCATGCCCGGCACCTCCAGGCGTGCGATCAGGCGGTTGTCGTCCTCGAACAGGTCTCCCCCCAGCATGGCCCAGCCCCGGGAGGGGAGGCTGAGGTCGTCGTCCACATCGGCGGGGGCCGGCATGTCGGTGTGCTCGCCCGGCCTGAAACGAGTCAGGGCGCCCGCAGCGGAGTGCATGAGGTGTCGCCACCCCTCGGCCACGCTGTCCCAGAAAGTGCCAAAGTTGCCTTTCAGACCTTCCAGATCCATGACATCCCTCCATCAAAGGGTGCGCGGGGCGACGGCACGGATGGCCGTCGCCCCCGCCCGAAAGTCAGGCCACCCTGACCTCGATGCGGCGCGGTTGAGCATGCTCCGCCTTGGGGATGCGCAGCTTGAGCACGCCATGGTTGAACTCGGCGCCCACCTTCTGGGCATCCAGTTCCTTGGACAGGGTGAACACGCGCCGATAGTGGGACAGGCTGACCTCGGCGTGGCTGGCCTCCATGCCCTCGGGCAGGTCCAGCGCGACCTCGCCCTCGATGGTCAGGGTGTCGGCCTCCACTTGGAGATGCAGCTTGTCCTTGGGCACGCCTGGCAGGTCCGCATACAGGGTGATGCCATTGGCATCCTCGATCACGTCCACCGGCGGCATCAGGGTCGCCTCGTTGCGGGCGGTTTCGGTTTGCTTGGTATCGGTCATTTCGATGCTCCTTACTGAATCGCGATGCGGCGCGGCTGTGCGGCTTCCTTGCGGGCGATGCTGATGTGCAGCACGCCGTCCCGGTACCTGGCCGTCACGGCATTGGGGTCCACGTCGTCCGGCAGGGTCACCACACGGCGGAAGCGCCCGGCGAAGCGTTCGTCGATGTGCAGGGTGGCCTTCTCCGGCACTGCCTCGGCCTTGCGCTCGCCGGCCACGGTGAGCACGCCCTTCTCGATCTGCACGTCCAGGCTGGCGGGGTCGATGCCGGGTGCGAAGGCATAGATCTCCACCGACTTGGCCGTGCCGCCCACGTTCATGGCGGGAAAACCGCCCCGGGCCAGGCCGCGGATGCTGGGGGATACGTCGAAGGCCTGCTGCATTTCCCTTTGCAGCCGGTCCAGTTCCGCGAAGACATCGCGGGGAAACAGGGTCCTGTAAATCATCATTACCTCCATTCGTTTCGGTACGGGCGTCCATCCGACGCCCCTGCACCGGATGTAGGGTCTTGGCCCGGCAGTTTCAAGCTCTTGATGTTCGGCTCGCGGGCCGCATTTTTCTATGGTTAAGTGTGAGCCCATCGACCCCTACACCACGGATCCCGCATGGAATTCAAGGACTACTACCAGACCCTGGGCGTCTCCCGCGACGCCACCGCGGAGGCAATCAAGAAGGCCTTCCGCAAGCTGGCGCGGAAATACCACCCGGACGTGTCCAAGGAGCCCGACGCTGACCTGCGCATGAAGGAGGTGAACGAGGCCTATGCCGTGCTCTCGGACCCGGAGAAGCGCGCCGCCTACGACCAGTTGGGGCGCGGCTACCGGCCGGGGCAGGAATTCCGTCCGCCCCCGGACTGGGATGCGGGCTTCGAGTTTTCCGGAGGCGGCTTCTCGTCCCACGAAACGGCGGATTTCAGCGATTTCTTCGCCGAGCTGTTCGGCCGCATGGGGGGCGCCCCCGGCGGCTTCCGCACCCAAGGCGGGGCCTTCCGTGCCCAGGGCGAGGACCACCACGCCAAGATCCTGCTGGACGTGGAGGACGCCTTCCACGGCGCCACGCGCCAGCTCAGCCTGCGGGTGCCGAAGATGGACGCCGCCGGCCGGGTGGGCCTGGAGACCCACACCCTCAACGTGAAGATCCCCAAGGGCGTGCACGAGGGCCAGGTCATCCGCCTCGCCGGCCAGGGCAGCCCGGGCATGGACGGCGGGGAAAGCGGCGACCTGTTCCTGGAAGTCCATTTCAACACTCACCCCCGCTAC
>JBJKSP010000195.1:0-3682 GCA_046703865.1 Thiobacillaceae bacterium | reverse complement strand
CGGGATATGCTGGGACTCGATGCCCTCCCCGGTGTCGATCACGGAAAACTGGGCGCCGCCGGATGGGGTGTCCTCCCAGCGTAGCGTGATGTGCCCGCCCACAGGCGTGTAGCGCACGGCGTTGGAGACCAGGTTTCCCATGGCGCTGTGGAGCTCCTGCTGGCTACCCTTGAGGCATGCGGTCGAGCGTAATTCCAGCACGACTTCATGGCGGTCACGGCTGAGGGAGCGCGCCTCGTTCAGGAGATTGCGGGCCAGGGCGGGGATGTCCACGATCTCGTCCTTGGCCTCGGTCTCACCCTCCAGCCTGGCCAGGGTCAGCAGGTCATCCACCAGCCGGCGGATGCGGTCCGACTGCTCGCGCATGAGTCCCAGGTGCTTCTTGAGCTGCTCGGGGTCGGGCCGGTCCATGTCTGCGAAGGCCTCCAGGAAGCCGACGATGACCGTGATGGGGGTGCGCAGTTCATGGGAGACGTTGGCCACGAAGTCACGCCGGATGGCATCCACCCGCATGAGCTCGGTAACGTCGTGGGAGAGGAGCATCTTCTGCCCGCGAGGCAGGGGGACGATCTGGAGAGACAGGCTGCGGGCCGGGTCCACGGGGGAGTTCATGGTCAGGGGGCTATCCCCGGTGTCGTGGAGCCAGGCCGTGAACCTGCTGTTGCGCAGCAGGTAGGTGAGAAACTGCCCCACGTCACGGCGCTCGTTCAGTCCCAGGTGGTCTTGCGCCGCGTGATTGAGCCAGTTGATGCGGTCCTGCCCGTCCAGCACGACCACTCCGTCTGGCAGCAGGCGGGCGGCGTGAAGCATCTGTTCCAGGTCCAGGTTGCTGCGCTCGTTGGCGTGGATGTGGCTGCGCAGCATCTTTTGCAGCCTGTAGAGCACATCGTCCCAGACGCCGTCGCCTTGGGGCAGTTTCTGCGACGGGTCCGCGAGCCAGCGGTCCAGGCGATGCAGTTGCCTGAGCTGAAGGGCGAGATAGAGCAGCAGGCCGGCGATGAAGGCCGAGATCCCCCACATCGCCCCCACGCCCGACAACAGCAGGGAGACAAAGGCCAGCCCCAGGAGATACAGCAGGGGCCGCCACCAGAAATTGAGCATGCGGCCGTTGGATTCCGGTATTGCGGCCCGATGATTTTAGATCACGCGCCCGACAGCCGGTAGCCGGAGCCGCGCACGGTCTGGATCAGCCGGCTGTGCCCCGTGGGTTCCAGGGCGCTGCGCAGGCGGCGGATGTGCACGTCCACGGTGCGTTCCTCCACGAACACGTGATCGCCCCAGACGAAGTCCAGGAGCTGGGAGCGCGAGTAGACCCGTTCCGGGTGCGTCATCAGGAAATGCAGCAGGCGGAACTCGGTGGGGCCCAGGTCCAGGGGCAGTGCGTCACCCCACACCCGGTGACTGACCGGGTCCAGCTTGAGGCCGGAGATCTCCACCGCGTCTTCGGTCATCTGGGGCGCGCGGCGGCGCAGCACCGCCTTGATGCGCGCCATGAGTTCGCGCGGGCTGAACGGTTTGGTGATGTAATCGTCGGCGCCGGTATCCAGTCCAAGGACCGTGTCTCTTTCCTCGGTGCGGGCGGTGAGCATGATGATGGGGATGCCCTTCAGGCGCGTGTCGCCCCGCACGCGGCGGGCGAAGTCAAGCCCGGACATGCCCGGCAGCATCCAGTCCAGCAGGATCAGATCGGGCAAGGCCCCGCGCAGGAGACCGAGGGCCTCCTCGGCATCGGCGGCCACGACCACATCGTGGCCGTACTGGCCCAGGTTGAACTTGAGGACCTCCTGGATACCCGGTTCGTCCTCGATGACCATGATGGTGGCGGACATGACGGTCTCCACATGGGATGATGAGCAACGCTGGGCATGTTATGACGGTTCCATGAATAATTTATGACGGACCCAGAGTCGCCGACCCTGTCTTTTGTAGAATTGGGCCACCTTGCCCGCCAGGAGACCGTCATGTCCATTGCCCAGCTTGCACCCACCGACAAGGCCAGGGTCATCGCAGAGGCCTTGCCCTATATCCAGCGTTTCTGGGACAAGACCGTGGTGGTCAAGTACGGCGGCAATGCTATGGTGGACCCGGTGCTCAAGTCCGCCTTCGCCCGGGACGTGGTCCTGTTGAAGCTGGTGGGCATGAACCCCGCCGTGGTCCACGGCGGCGGCCCCCAGATCGAGGACCTGCTCAAACGCGTCGGCAAGAAGGGCGAGTTCATCCAGGGCATGCGGGTCACCGATGCCGAGACCATGGATGTGGTGGAGATGGTCCTGGGTGGCCAGGTCAACAAGGACATCGTCAACCTCATCAATCAGGCCGGCGGCAAGGCCGTTGGGCTGACCGGCAAGGACGGCAGGTTCATCCGCGCCAAGAAGCTGCTGGTGCCTTCCGCTGAGAAGCCCGGTGACCTGATCGATATCGGCCAGGTGGGGGAGATCACCCAGATCGATCCCAGTCTCATCGCCTTCCTGGATTCCGGTGACTTCATCCCGGTCATCGCCCCCATCGGGGTCGGGCCGGAGGGGGAGACCTACAACATCAACGCCGACGTGGTGGCGGGAAAACTGGCCGAGGTGCTCAAGGCGGAAAAGCTGGTCCTGCTCACCAACACCCAGGGCGTGCTGGACAAGGACGGCAAGCTGCTCACCGGTCTCACGCCCAAGCGCGTCGACGAACTGGTGGCGGAAGGCACCCTGTCGGGCGGCATGCTGCCCAAGATCGCCTCGGCCCTGGACGCCGCGAGAAACGGCGTCAGGGCCGTGCACATCATCGACGGCCGGGTGGAGCATGCCCTCCTGCTGGAGATCATGACCGACCAGGGGGTGGGCACCCTGATCAAGTCGGCCTGAATGGTGAGCGGTAAGCGGTAAGCGGTGAGCGGAAGACAGAACTGCACGCCAACCACACGGTTTACCCGAGCCGGCGCCCTTGTCCGCTCACCGCTTACCGCTCACCCGCCTCATCCCCGGCGCATGGAATCGAAAAAGTCCGTGTTGGCCTTGGTGACCCGGATCTTGTCGATGAGGAATTCCATGGCCTCCAGGTCGTCCATGGGGTAGAGCAGCTTTCTGAGTACCCAGACCTTCTGCAGCACCTCGGGCTTGAGCAGGAGTTCCTCCTTGCGGGTGCCGGAGCGGTTGACGTTGATGCAGGGATAGACCCGCTTCTCGGCCATGCGCCGGTCCAGGTGGATTTCCATGTTGCCTGTGCCCTTGAACTCCTCGTAGATCACGTCGTCCATGCGCGAGCCGGTGTCGATGAGGGCCGTGGCCAGGATGGTCAGGCTGCCGCCCTCTTCGATGTTGCGGGCGGCGCCGAAGAAGCGCTTGGGCTTTTGCAGGGCGTTGGCGTCCACGCCGCCGGTGAGCACCTTGCCCGAGGCTGGCACCACGGTGTTGTAGGCGCGCGCGAGCCGCGTGATGGAATCCAGCAGGATGACCACGTCCTTCTTGTGCTCCACCAGGCGCTTGGCCTTTTCCAGCACCATTTCCGCCACCTGTACGTGCCGGCTGGCAGGCTCGTCGAAGGTGGAGGCCACCACCTCGCCGCGCACCGTGCGGGACATCTCCGTCACCTCTTCCGGACGTTCATCGATGAGCAGCACGATCAGGATCACTTCCGGGTGGTTGGCGGTGATGGCGTGGGCGATGTGCTGCAACATCACCGTCTTGCCCGACTTGGG
>JBJKSP010000194.1:0-7338 GCA_046703865.1 Thiobacillaceae bacterium | reverse complement strand
CACTTCCAGGGGCTCCTCGACCGCCAGCGCATCCTCACTCTCCACCAGGTCGCCGCCCTGCCAATGACGGACGTGGGTGGTGATGATGCGCTCGGGATCGTCGGACGCGCGGAACATGTGGCGCGTGCTAGTCCAGGTAGTCCTTGAGCTTCCGACTGCGCGAGGGGTGGCGCAGCTTGCGCAGGGCCTTGGCCTCGATCTGGCGGATGCGTTCCCGGGTCACGTCGAACTGCTTGCCCACCTCTTCCAGGGTGTGGTCTGTGTTCATCTCGATGCCGAAGCGCATGCGCAGTACCTTGGCCTCCCGCGGCGTGAGGGTGTCCAGGATCTCCTGGGTCACGAACTGGAGGCTGGAATACATGGCCGCCTCCGCAGGCGCGGTGGTGGATAGGTCCTCGATGAAGTCGCCCAGGTGGGAGTCCTCGTCGTCACCGATGGGCGTCTCCATGGAGATGGGCTCCTTGGAGATCTTGAGGATCTTGCGGATCTTCTCCTCGGGCATTTCCATCTTGGCGGCAAGGGTCGCAGGATCGGGTTCCATGCCGGTCTCCTGGAGGATCTGCCGGGAGATGCGGTTCATCTTGTTGATGGTCTCGATCATGTGCACCGGGATGCGGATGGTGCGGGCCTGGTCCGCGATGGAGCGGGTGATGGCCTGGCGGATCCACCAAGTGGCGTAGGTGGAGAACTTGTAGCCGCGCCGGTATTCGAACTTGTCCACCGCCTTCATGAGGCCGATGTTGCCCTCCTGGATCAGGTCCAGGAATTGCAGTCCGCGGTTGGTGTACTTCTTGGCGATGGAGATCACCAGCCTCAGGTTGGCCTCGATCATCTCGCGCTTGGCCCGGCGGGCCTTGGCCTCGCCCGTGGACATCTGCTTGTTGATCTCCTTGAGTTCCTTCACCGGCAATCCCGCCCACGTCTGGAGCAGTTGCAGCTTCATCTGGTGTTCGTTGATGTTGTACTGATGGCGCACAAGGAGCTCGCTGTACGCCTTCTTGGCGGAGATCTCCTCGCCGACCCAGTCGGGATTGCCCTCATTGCCCGGGAAGACCTTGATGAAATGGGCCCGCGGCATGCCGCTCTTGTTCACGGCGTGGTCCATGATGGCCCGCTCGTGGGAGCGTATCTCCTCCACCAGGGAGCGCACGCCGTCACACAGGTTCTCGACCTGGCGGGCGGTGAACCGGATGCCCATGAGGTGGGCCGAGATTTCCTCCTGCAGCGTCTTGTAGACCTTGCTGTCGTGGCCCTGCTTGCTCCGGGTCTTCTGCATCTTGTCGTAGCAGCGGCGGATGGCGACGAAACGTTCCATGGCGTCGGCCTTGAGCTGGGCGAGATTGGCTGCGGTGATGGCGGCACCCTCGTCCTCGTCGGTCTCGTCCTCGTCGCCCTCGCTCTCACCCTCGTCGGAAGAGGTCTCGGCCACTTCCATGGTGATCTCTTCGCCCTCGCTGTCCATGAGCCCGTCGATGAGCTCATCGATGCGCATCTCGTCCGCCTTCACCCACTCGGCCAGGTTCAGGATCTGGGCGATGGTCACGGGACAGGCGGAGATGGCCAGCACCATGTGCTTGAGGCCTTCCTCGATGCGCTTGGCGATCTCGATCTCGCCCTCGCGGGTGAGCAGTTCCACCGAGCCCATCTCGCGCATGTACATGCGCACCGGGTCGGTGGTGCGGCCGAACTCGGCGTCCACGGTGGACAGGGCCGCCTCCGCCTCCTCCACCGCGTCTTCGTCTGCCACCGGTGCGGGGGCCTCCGACATGAGCAGGTCTTCCGCGGCCGGCGCCTCGTCGAAGACCTGGATGCCCATGTCGTTGATCATGCTGATGATGCCTTCGATCTGCTCGGCGTCCAGCATGTCGTCCGGAAGATGGTCGTTGATCTCGGCGTAGGTCAGGTAGCCACGTTCCTTGCCCAGCAGGATCAGGGTCTTGAGACGCATGCGCCTGGCTTCGGGATCAGACTTGGAGGCGTCACCACTGTTGAGCACGGCCTCCGCCAGGGCGGCGGCGGCCTGTTTGGTCATCGACTGCTTGGAGGCGCCCTTACGGCCGGGCCGCCCTCCACGACCCACCTTGGCCGCGCCCTGGACGGCGGCCACCGCCGCCGCAACCTTGGCGACCCCCGCCGCCTTGGCGGGCTCGGCTTTCTTGGCCGGCTTATGCACAGCCTTGGCCGCGGCCGCGACTTTCGCAACCTTTACCGCCTTGGTGGACTCGACCGCCCTGGTGGATTCGGCACTCTTGGCCGGCCGCTGTTCGGCCTTGACGACAGCCTTGGGCTTCTTGGCCTCGGCCTTCGAATTGGCGGATGCAGCTGCGGGCTTGTCCGATTTCTTAACTGTCGCCATCGCTTGTATCTCTCCTGGAAAGATTCAAATAAAATAGTTAATTATACATGACATAGACTCTGATGCTTAACGTCCATCCCGCGATTTGACTGCGGCGAGGGGGGGCAGTTTCTTGGCCTTGACGGATTCCCGCAGCCGATCCCTTTCCTCGGGGGTGAGATCGGCCAGGCCCTTCTGGCTCAACAGCGTGGACTCCTGCTTGCCCGCCTGTTCCCTGAGGCTGGCCAGGGCGCCCTCCAGGTCCGCCTCCATGTCGTAGTCTTTGTCCCAGACCAGCTCGACCTCCGCCTGGGCCTCCGCGATCGCGTCCCGCTCCGGACGCCCCTCGAACAACCCGACCACATCGCGTGGATTAGTGACATGGGGGTGCTCGCGCAAAATTGCAAGAAGGCTCTGCAACAATCGACACTCCGGATGGGGGGGCAACGCAGAATCATCGAGCAGGGTGGCCCTTTCGGGCCTTTGCAGGACGGCCTGAACCAGCACCCGGCAGGGCGAGAAACCTACGCTCTTGGGCTTCCTCGTCGTCCGCCCGGGCGGCACCCGTTCCCGCATGGCAGGCCGCAAAGGGACGCCCGTGACCTCGGTCAATCGTTGCCCGAGCGCCGACGCCAGCATCGGCGCCTGCACCAGTTGTCTGAGATAGGGCCCAGCCAGAGTAGCCAGGCGTACCCGCCCCTCCTGGGATTCCAAGTCGGTCCGGGCCGTCAGCTCACCGACGAGGAATTCGGACAGTGGCATGGCCCTGTCCACCTGTACCCGAAACGCGTCGGCCCCCTGGCCCCGCACGTAGCTGTCGGGGTCCTCCCCTTCGGGAAGGAACAGGAAGGCCGCCCGCTTGCCGTCCACCAGCTGGGGCAGGGTGTTCTCCAATGCCCGCCACGCGGCCTTGCGTCCGGCCGCGTCCCCGTCGAAGGCGAATACCACGTCGTCCACCAGCCTGAACAAGCGCCTGACCTGGTCGGAGGTGACGGCCGTGCCCAGGGTGGCCACGACGTTGTTCACGCCATGCTGGGCCAGCATCACCACGTCCATGTAGCCTTCCACCACCAGGACCGAGCCCGCATGTTGGATGTCGCGGCGGTGTTCATACAGGCCGTAAAGCTCACGTCCCTTGTGGAAAAGCGCCGTCTCGGGGGAGTTGAGATACTTGGGCTCCCCCGGTCCGATCACGCGCCCACCGAAGGCGATGACCCGGCCGCGCTCGTTGCGGATGGGGAACATCACCCGGTCCCGGAAGCGGTCGTAGCGCTTGCCCCCTTCCCCCGCGATGATCAGGCCGGCCTCTTCCAGCGTCTTATCGTCATAGTCTTCGAACACCCCGGCCAAGCCCTGCCAGGCATCAGGCGCGTAGCCAAGAGCGAAACGGGCGGCGGTCTGGCCGGTCAGCCCACGTCCCTTCAGGTAGGCCACCGCCTGTTCGCTCGCCTTGAGCCTGCCCCGATAGAACTGTTCCGTCTGCACCATCCGCTCGTAAAGCCGCTCCAGCCGCCCCGTCTCATCCTGCCGTGCCGGCCGATCCTCTTCGGGCACCGGCAATCCCACCCGCGTGGCCAAGTCCCGGACCGCCTCCACGAAGCTCATGCCGCCGTGTTCCATGAGAAAGCAGATGGCGGTGCCATGGGCGCCGCAGCCGAAACAGTGGTAGAACTGCTTGGTGGGGCTGACGGTGAAGGAGGGACTCTTCTCGCTGTGGAACGGGCAGCGGGCCTGGTAGTTGGCGCCGGCCTTCTTCAGCGGCACGTAGCGCTCGATGACCTCGACGATGTCGGTGCGGTCGAGCAGGGTGTGGATAAAGTCCTGGGGGATCATGATGGCCTCCCCCGGATTTTAGGCGGTACGGCGGGAAATGCTTGAGCTAGGGTGTGTTCACATTTATTTCGCGCATGCGACGGTGGCGCTTTGGGATGCAGCCCGCGAAGCAAGACGTGCCGCAGTGCCACCCACTGCAAGCGGCTTGCGACAAAGGGGGGCGCCCAAAGCGCCCCGTCCCGAAGGGTTACCGCGACAAATGCGCGTCTGCAGCGTTGCAAAGCTTGCGAATGGAACGACCATTCGCCGCGCTTCGCGCCTTGCATCCATCGCATTTTCGCGGCAACGCATGGGTGAAATAAATGTGAACACGCCCTAACCTAGAGCGGCCTTGACCTTGGCGGACACGGCCGCCATGTCGGCCCGCCCCGCCAGCTTGGGCTTGAGCCAGGACATGACCTTGCCCATGTCCTTGGGCGAGGATGCAGCGGTCTCGCTCACGGCCTGGTCGATCAGGGCAGAGACCTCGGACTCGCTCAGAGGTAGGGGAAGATAGGTCGAGAGCACGCCGATCTCGAACCGTTCCCTGTCCTCCAGGTCCTTGCGTCCGGCGGCCTGGTACTGGGCCGCCGCGTCCCGGCGCTGCTTGAGGAGCTTTTCGACCACGGCCATGACGCCGGCGTCGTCCAGTTCGATGCGTTCATCGATCTCGCGCTGCCTGACCGCGGCCAGAAGCAGGCGGATGGCGGACAGCCGGTCGCTTTCGCGGGCGCGCATGGCCGCCTTCATGTCCTCGTTGATGCGTTCCCTGAGGGACATGTCGAACCCCGGACGGGGATCAGTCAGTACATCTTGGGGGGAAGGGTCTGGCTGCGCAGACGCTTGTGGTGGCGCTTGACGGCGGCGGCGAGCTTGCGCTTGCGTTCCTGGGTGGGTTTTTCGTAGTACTCGCGGGCACGCAGCTCAGTGAGCAGGCCCGTCTTTTCGATGGTGCGCTTGAAGCGGCGCATGGCCACCTCGAACGGTTCGTTTTCCTTGACGCGAACGCTGGGCATGCAATTCCTTCCGGATAATCCTGGGAAAACGGAAATTATAGCAATAAGACTTATCGAAGCAAGCCTTTGCGGGTATGGTATTTATCCAGTCCACCGCAAGAAAACGACATGCGCGTCCTCGGCATCGAGACCTCCTGCGACGAAACCGGCATCGCCCTGTATGACACCGAGGGGGGCCTCCTGGCCCATGCCCTGCACTCCCAGGTGGACATGCACGCCGAATACGGCGGCGTGGTCCCGGAACTCGCGTCCCGGGACCACATCCGCCGCGCGCCCCGCCTGATCCGCCGCGTACTGGGCGAGGCCGGGCTGGACCTGGAGCAGCTTGATGCCATCGCCTATACGGAGGGACCCGGTCTGGCCGGCGCCCTGCTGGTGGGGGCCAGCATCGCCAACGGCCTGGCCGTGGCCCGCGGCATCCCCGCGGTCGGCGTCCACCACCTGGAGGGCCACCTGCTGTCCCCCATGCTTGCCGACCCCCGTCCCTCTTTCCCCTTCGTCGCCCTCCTGGTCTCCGGCGGGCATACCCAGCTCATGGAGGTGCGCGGGGTCGGCCGCTACACCCTGTTGGGCGAGACCCTGGACGACGCAGCGGGCGAGGCCTTCGACAAGACCGCGCAATTGCTGGGGCTGGGCTATCCGGGCGGGCCCGCGATCGCCCGCCTGGCCGAGGGCGGCAAGCCGTATCGCTACCGGCTGCCTCGGCCCATGCTCAACAGCGGGGATCTGGACTTCAGCTTCGCCGGCCTCAAGACCGCAGTGCTCACCCTGGCGAAGCGGGAGGGCCTTGGCACAGCCGCCGACATCGCCGCCGGATTCCAGGCCGCTGCGGTGGACGTGTTGGCGGCAAAATCCCTGGCGGCCCTCAAGGCATGCGAACTGACGCGCCTGGTGGTGGCAGGGGGTGTAGGCGCCAATCGAAGCCTGCGCGCACGCCTGGATGCCGAAGCCAAGCTGCACGGTTTGGAGGTCCACTACCCTCCGCTGGATCTCTGCACGGACAACGGCGCCATGATCGCCTACGCGGGCGCGCTGCGTCTGGGGCAGTCGGGCCGCCGTACACGGGGTGACTTCGGCGTGCGCCCGCGCTGGGACCTGGCCGAGCTGCCGCCGCTCGACTGACCGCACTTCCCCCGGACCCGTTCGCCACCCGGCGCTATCACCGGCTGCAAACCGCTCCCGCAAGCCTGTGATCCTTTAACGCGGCGGGGGCAGCGTGATACCGAAAAGGTTTGCCATTTCGTAAGGGAAGGCCAGGACTAGGATGACCAGCCCCGCGATCAACAGCATGATCACGGTGGCAAACACGCTGGAGGGGCGCAACACACCCCAGTAGCGGGCGGCCAGGAATAGCAGGTCCTTACGGTGCTCCGACAGGCGCAGCCAGCGCGTGAGCAGGTTCACCGCCAGGTACACGCCATAGCCACCGGCCAGGGAGGCCAGCACGATGCGGAACACCTCGAACATGTCCGCGGTATTCCGGCCCACGATGCCCTTGTACCAGAGCCCCACCAGGCCCACCCCCAGGGAGGCCAGGACCGCCAGGGCGACGTTGAACACCATGCGGCGCCGTTCCCGGGCCAGGTCCTGCTGGCGCTGGATGAAGAAGGAGTCCACCTCCCGCTTGAGATCCTCGGTCTTTTCCGCCGCCAGGGTGGAGATCTCGCGCTTCATCACGCCGATGCGGTCGTCCAGCACCACGGACAGCCGGCCGGCGGCATAGTCCACCAGTTCTTTCACGTCGTCCTTGGTGAACTGGCGCTGGTTGTGCAATTCGAGGGAGATCTTGTCCAGCTTGGTATCGATCTCCCGGCTGGCGCTCTGCACCACATTGCTCAGCTCCCGCCCGGCCATTTCCACCCCGTCCCGCATCACGTTGGACAGGCGTTCGCCGGCCTTGTCGATGGCCTCGCTGGAGGCCGTGGCCAGGCTCTCCCTGGCGTAATCCATCTCCTTCTGGAACCAGGCCATGATTAGGCTAGCTCCTGCCTTCCTCGCCGCTTATCAGCCGGGCGATGTTGGCGCGGTGGCGCCAGAAGATCAGCACGGCCAGCACGGCGATGGCCCCCGTGGCGGCCGGATCGGCCTTCAGCAACCAGGCGTAGAGGGGTGAAAACAGGGCCGCGGTCAGGGCGGACAGGGAGGAGATGCGGAACAGGGCGAACACCGCCAGCC
>JBJKSP010000193.1:0-3859 GCA_046703865.1 Thiobacillaceae bacterium | reverse complement strand
GACAAAATTTAGGGGGAAGCTCATCGGACTTTCGGGCTGGTTTGACACCTTCTGCCTCGCCACAATCTTAAGTGCCGTGCAGGTGATGCATTTCTGGCTTCGCGAGGGCAGCTTCGGGGCCTTTCCGGTGCAAGTGCTGGCATTGCCCCGCTCCGGCAGTGCCGCCAGCGTTGATAAGCAGATGTGTGACGCCGTGGCTCAGGCCGCCTTGGCCTCTGCGTGCCCAGCCTTGCGCTCGAACCACTTCTCCGCCTCCTCGTCCCAGTCGTCGGTGCGAACATAAGGGTTGGTACGCGGGTGCACGATCATGTTGGGGTCGACCTCCAGGCCGATGCCCTCCAGGAAGTTCACCAGGCCGATGCGCTCGATCATCTCGCCAGTGCGCTCGTGCTCCAGCGCGTTCTCGGCGAAAAAGTCGAGCACGCTGCGCGCCAGCTCGTTCAATTTCTCGAAGTCCTCGTCGCTCTCCAGCTTCATGAACGGGATGATCACGGTGCCCATGGTGGCGCCGATCTTCAGCACGCCCTTGCCACCCACCAGAATGGTCACGCCCTTGTCCTTGCCGGGCAGCAGCGCACCGGGCATGACGTTCAGGCAGTGCATGCAGCGCACGCAGTTGTGGTTGTCGATGGCCATCTCCGTATCCACGGAGACCCGCAGCACGGATTCGTGTTCCTTGACCGGCGTGCCCACGTCGCGCAGGGTGATGGCCTTGGTGGGGCACATGCTCACCACCATGTTCACCACGTCATTCAGGGTGTGGCTTGCCATCCAGTCCTTGGCCCGTTCCTCGTTGGTCTGGATGTTGTCGCGCCAGGTGCCGATGGTGGCCATGTCCGAGCGCTGGATGGCGTTCACACAGTCGTTCGGGCAGCCGGAGAACTTGAACTTGAACTTGTAGGGCAGGCTGGGACGGTGCATGTCGTCCAGGTTGTTGTTGATCACGGTCCTGAGCGCCCGCGCTTCGTCGAAGTTGGACATCTCGCAGCGCGCCGCACCCACGCAGGACATAGAGGTCCGCAGCGCCGGCCCGGCCCCGCCCAGGTCGAAGCCCAGCTTGTTGAGCTTGTCGAAGGCGACCTGCACGTGCTCGGAGTCGACGCCCTGGAACATGATGTCGCCAGACTGGCCGTGGAAGGCGATCAGGCCGGAGCCGCCGGATTCGATCCAGGCGTCGCAGAGGTTGCGCAGCAGGTCGGAGCTGTAGTGCATGCCCGCCGGGGGCTGCACGCGCAGGGTGTGGAACTCGGCCGCTTCGGGAAACTTGGGCTTGCCGTTCTCGTCCTTGAGCTCGGTGAAGCGCGGGATGATGCCGCCGCCGTAGCCGATGACGCCCACGGTACCGCCCTTCCAGTAGCCGAACTTGTTCTCATAGGAGGTCTACAGCTGACCGAGCAGGTCTGCCATCATTGGGTTGTCCTCGGCCAGGCGCTTCAGCCCGGTGACGAACGAGGGCCACTTGCCCTTCTCAAGTTCGTCCAGCATAGGTGTGGGGTACCGCTTGTTCATTTCCGTTCCTTTCAGGAGGGTGCCTCTGCGAAAGGCACAATTCACGCATATATGTTTAGTTGATAAAAAGCATCGGAAATTCGGGTAGTCACGCATTACCCGGATGGGTAGCAGCCAAAAGTATGGGTATTGCGGCCTTTCTTGCCCGATTATTTGTTGCGGGTATTTCTAGCGGGGCCATGCTTCCGGGGGGCGACGTGTCAGCAAGCTTGTCCCCTTCGGCCAATCCTCCGTTGCCGGTCAAGGAAGGTGTGACAGCCAGGTCATTAGTACGTCCTGAATCTGGGAGCAGTGGTGCCCGTCTGTGGCCGAGACATGGATCGGCGCACAGAAAAAGGCCCGGTCGCTTGAACCGGGTTGGAATAAACCGCCATTGCGGCGGTCAGGGAGGTGAAAACAAACATACGCCCGAACGATTTGCGCCGGAACGGGACCTTCGTATTATCCGAGATACCGTTCTGCCCAACATGGGTGCCTCTCTTTCCGTCCCCGTGAGAAAAACGCGTTCCGCCCATGGGCGCGCCCATAATGACCCGAAACCCAAACCGCCTGAGCGACGCTGGCTCCAGCCGGTGCGGGCGCGTCCCACTAATCCATGTAGGCCTTGGCTTCCTCGCCCGGGTTGGGTAGCCCGGCGACACGCCACAGGGTGCGGCAGCTGCCGAAGAGCTTGTGGGCCTTGTGCCGGTCCAGACCGGCTGCACGGCAAACCAGGCGCATCACCGGCAGAGAGCCGTTCAGGAAGAATTTCTGGCGCACGTAGTTGATGACCTCCCAGTGTTTGGGGGTGAGCAAATCCATCCGTTCCGAGTCGGCGATGCGCTGGGCGAGGTCATAATCCCAGCGATCGGGCTCGACGAGGAAACCATCGATGTCAAACCAGTGGCCGAAATCATCGCGTGCATTGTCTGAGACCGCGGCGGTAGCGAGGTTCATGGAGAGTTCTCTTATGAGGCCTGGGAGTCATCAGGCTATGTGGCTACTGCCATGATGTGAAATTACTCGTGGCTATGGGAAGCAAACTCCGGGTTATGACCCGACGTGACCACGTCCGTACCCATGCGTCGAGGAGTCCGACCATGCAACTGCAGCAACTGCGCTACCTCCTGGCCCTGGCTCGCAGCGGCTTCAACATCACCGGTGCAGCCGAGCGCATGTTCAAGACCCAGCCCGGTGTGAGCAAGCAGCTCAGACTACTGGAGGAGGAACTGGGTGTGCCCCTATTCGAGCGTACCGGGCGCCACATCACCGGCCTAACCCCTGCCGGCCATGCTGTCCTGACCCTGGCCGAAAGTACCCTGGCCAACGTCGAGGCCATCCACCGGGCGGCCCTCGATTTCGGCGACCCCAGTCAGGGCGACCTATCCATCGCGACCACCCACACCCAGGCCCGTTATGTGTTGCCGGCGGTGATCCGGTCCTTCCGGCGTCGCTGGCCCGATGTCAGTCTGCACCTGCATCAGGGTAGCCCGGCGCAGATCGCAGAATTGGCGGCCAGCGGGGCGGTCGATTTCGCCATTGCCACCGAATCCCTGCACCTATTCGATGAGCTGGTGATGCTGCCCTGCTACCGCTGGAACCGTGCAGTGGTCATTCCTCTCGGCCACGCGCTTGAAACCGAGTCCCCCATCACCCTGGAGGCGGTGGCGAAACACCCCATCCTCACCTACGTGTTCGGGTTCACGGACCGCTCGCATATCAACGCCGCCTTCCAGCGTGCGGGGATCGAGCCGCGTGTGGCCCTCACGGCCACCGATGCGGATGTGATCAAGACCTATATCCGCCTGGGGCTGGGTGTCGGCATCCTGGCTGCCATGGCCAACGACGAGAGCCTGGATCAGGACCTGGTGTTTATCGATGCGGCCCACCTGTTCGAGCCCAGCGTCACCAAGATCGGTTTCCGAAAGGGGTTGTTCTTGCGCGCCTACCATTATGACTTCATCCAAGCCTTTGCCCATCACCTCAAGGCCGAGCTGGTCGATCGCGCGGTCGCCGAGCCCACACCAGAGGCGCGTGCGGCCCTGTTGGGCGACGTCGTGATTCGGGATTACTGACTTAGCCGGAGGGATGTGAGACAAGCGAATGTCTTGAAGCGCGGTATCGATTAACCGCCTTCTCCTCAGGGTACGAACCGTCCCCCAACGTCCGATTCGGCGCAACGCCCGCAGCAAGCTGCACCGCTCGGCATGAGGATCAAAAAGTCCTATTTCAGATGTTGAGCGTTTTTGTCGGATAAAGGTCAAAAGTATATGCGCATTTGCTGATGTACTTAAGGAGATGACCGATGTCAGGACTGATCCCAGGCTTCAAGACCGACGGTGTGGTGACCGTGAACCGCAAGATCCTCAAG
>JBJKSP010000192.1:0-10959 GCA_046703865.1 Thiobacillaceae bacterium | reverse complement strand
GTGCGGGTGCCGGTGGAACGGGGCAGCATGCCGTATTCGGCGGTCAGCCAGCCGGCCCCGCTGCCTTTGACATGGACAGGCACCCGCTCCAGTACGCTGGCCGTGCAGATCACCTTGGTGTCGCCGCACTCCATCAATACGGAGCCTTCGGCGTGCTTGGTGTAGCAGCGCGTGATGCGCACGGGCCTCAGCGCATCCGGTGCGCGGCCGTAAGGCCTCAGGCCGGGTTCGGTCATTCGCAGTATCCCTATTTGTCCTTGCGTTCGTACTTGGCCAGCACGGACTGGATTTCAGCAACCACGCGATCCACGTCATCCAGTGTCTCCGCCCCGTCTTCCGCCGGCTCCTGCCAGCCGAGATTTTTAAGCTGGGTGGTGAAGCCGCTCAGACCCAGGTCGTCGCCCAGCACCAGTTCGTCCGCCTCGAACTTCTCCTCACCGTAGCGCATGGCCAGGACGGACAGGTTGTCGCAGTACTGGCCGCCGCGGAATTCCGCATAATCCATCATGTGCCGGATGGCCCGTTCCAACGGGTAGGCCCGCAGGGTGGCCATCATCTCGCGCGGATTGAGTTCGGACCACAGGCCGTCGGTGCACAACACCAGCAGGTCCCCATCGTTCAAAGGGCTGAAATCGGACAACTCGATGTCGGGCAGGGAGTAACCGCCGACGCTGTTGTAGAGTTTGTTGCGATCCGGATGGATGTGCATCTGGTCCTCGTCCAGCAGCCCCTCGTCCACGAGTTGCTGGACCGCGGAGTGGTCCCGGGTGCGTTTGATGAAGCGATGGCGATCGAAATAGTACAGTCGGGAATCGCCCACATGGGCCCAGCATGCAATGCCCCGCTGCACGACGCAGGCCACGCAGGTGGTGCGTGGGGGATCGGGAAGCTGGTGGCGCATGGCGTACTCGTTGATCGCATCGTGGGCGGCATAGACACCATCCAGGAGGAAGGCCTGCACGTCTGGAAGGACGGGCCTCGCCTTGGACTGGAATTGACTGGTCAAGGTCTGGACCGTCAACTGGGCCGCCACCTGGCCCTGGGTATGGCCGCCCATCCCGTCTGCCACCACCATGAGCAGGGTATCCGGCGTATAGGCGTAGGCGATCCGGTCCTCGTTGTAAGGACGGCCTCCCCGGCGGCTGGCCTGATACACGACGTATTTCACGGGATTTCCTCTGCTATAGGGACAATCGTTCCCTGATCAGACTGATCAGGGAAGGTTTGAACGTTTCCGCCCGCCGGGCCATGTCGATCAGCCGCTTCTGTACCGTGAACACGCTCTGGGGCCGCTCGGTGTAATTGAGCCTGAGCATGCTGTCGATGAGGTCCAGCAGGAGGATGGAATAACTGCCGGCGAAGGCCTTACTGGCCGGTATGAGCTTGTCTTTCTGCAGCCGCTCGTCGGCGGGGGGCGGCGCGGCCCGCGCCAGGCAGGCGTTCATGCTGGCCCCCACGGCGTAGAGTTCGGTCCAGGGGCCCAACCGGTCCCGGGCGTTGTAGAGCTCGGGCGCGGCGAAACCCGGGGTATACATGGGCGAGAACTGCTGAACATCCCGGGACAGGGCCTGCCGTGCGGCCCCGAAATCGATCAGCACCGGCGAGCCGTCCAGCCGGATGTAGACGTTGGACGGCTTCATGTCCAGATGCAGGATCTTGTGGGTGTGCACTTCCCGGAGACCATTGAGCAGCTGGACGAAGACGTGGCGAATGAAGCTTTCCCGCATGGGCTCCTGCAGGACGGTGATGTGCTTCTGCAAGGTCTTGCCGCGCTCGTATCTCATCACCATGTACACGGTATCGTTGGCCCGGAAGAAATTGAGCACGCGGATGACGTTGGGATGGCGAATGCTGGCGAGCGCACGCCCTTCTTCGAAGAAACACTTCATGCCGAAGCGGAAGGAGCCCTGCTTGTCCTGGGAGATGGGATGCACCGTCCCGCCTTCGCCCCGCTTGACCACGCCTCCGGGCAGATACTCCTTGACCGCCACCGGCTGCCCGGCCTGGTCAAAGGCGAGATAGACCATCGAAAACCCCCCGCCGCCAATCTTGCGGTCGATGATGTATTCGCTCAGCTTGTAGCCGTGGGGCAGGGGTTCGACGATTTGAGCAGCCATCGTGACCGCGATAAGATGCCGGCTTGAGTTTTAGATGATCAAGGATAGCGACAAGTGGCGGCCTTGCACAGCATGACCGGCTATGCCGTGGAGACCGCAGAGCTTCCGGCCGGCAACCTTTCCCTGGAGTTGCGCGCGGTCAATTCCCGCTTCCTGGACCTGGTTTTCCGCATGGGCGAGGAGTTCCGGCAGATGGAACCCCTCCTGCGGGAGCGCATCGGCGGAAAGGTGAAACGCGGCAAACTGGAGTGCCGCATCAACTTCACCCTGCGGGAGGCCGCCACGCTGCCCGAAACCCCGGACACCGAGCTGCTGGCCCGCCTGTCCCGCCTGTCGGAGGCCATCCGGGCCTCGGTCCCCGAGACCCGGCCCATGAGCGTCTATGAGATCCTGCGCTGGCCGGGCATGCTGGGCGAAGGCGGTCTGGACCCGGAGGCCCTCAACGCCGCCGTCATGGCGCTCCTGGACAAGGCCCTCGCCGGCCTCACCGCCAGCCGTGCCCGTGAGGGCGTGAAGCTGAAGGACATCCTGCTCGATCGGGTCGCCGCCATGCGTCGGCAGACCGCCCAGATCGCCCCGAAAGTGCCTGAGATCGTGGGCGCGTATCGCGAGAAGCTCACCCGGCGCATGGAGGAACTGCTGCCCACGGCAGACCCCGACCGGCTCCTGCAGGAAGTGGCGCTTTTCGCCCAGAAGATCGACGTGGACGAGGAATTGGGGCGACTCAACGCCCATCTCGGTCAAGTCGAAAGGGTGCTGCAGGCCGGTGGCGCAGCCGGCAAGCGCCTGGACTTCCTGATGCAGGAGCTCAACCGAGAGGCCAACACCCTGGGCTCCAAGTCCGCCACGGTGGAATTCACCCAGGCCTCCGTGGAACTCAAGGTCTTGATCGAGCAAATGCGGGAGCAGGTGCAGAACATCGAATGACGCCCGGTAACCTCTTCGTCGTTTCCGCCCCGTCCGGGGCCGGCAAGTCCAGCCTGGTACAGGCGCTCCTGGAAGGCGATCCCCATGTCCGGTTGTCCGTTTCCTACACAACCCGGGCGCCGCGCCCTGGCGAGGCCGAAGGCGTGCATTATCATTTCGTGAGCCAGGCAAGATTCCGGGAGATGCAGTCCGGGGGGGAGTTTCTGGAAAGCGCCGAGGTCTACGGCAACCTCTACGGCACTTCCAAAACCTGGATCCGGGACCAGATCGAGGCCGGGCAGGACATCCTGCTGGAGATCGATTGGCAGGGGGCGGCCCAGGTAAGGCGGCTATTCCCACAGGCCGTGGGCATCTTCATCCTGCCGCCCTCGTTGGCCGAACTGGAGCGCCGGCTGCGGCACCGGGCACAGGACAGCGACGAGGTCGTCGCCCAGCGCCTGGCCGCCGCCCGGGAGGACATCTCCCATGCCCTGGAGTTCGATTACCTGCTGGTGAACGACGTCTTCGACGTCACCCTGGCCGATCTTCGGGCCATCGTCCGGACACGGCGCCACTCCCTCCGACAGCAGACAGAGCGGCTCGCCCCCCTGCTGGGAAGCCTGTCGGGCTAGGTCATCTCCTCCTGTTCTGTCGCCGTTCCCATCGCAAGAGGCTAGAATCCCGATTGTTTCCAATCGATTACGAGGAGTGATTTCGATGGCACGCATTACCGTTGACGACTGCATCGAGTACATCCCCAACCGCTTCGAGATGACCCTAACGGCCGCCTACCGGGCACGCCAAATCTCCATCGGCGCGACATCCAAGGTGGAAGTGGATCGGGACAAGCCCGCCGTCATCGCCTTGCGCGAAATCGCCGCCGGCAAGGTCGGCCTGGAAGTGCTCAACAAACTGTAATTCCGCTTGCGGACACGGTCTTGCGCCAGACCCAAGCCACGCTGGGCGATAAGGGGGCAGGTATCTCGCCTCCCGAGGTCGCCGAGGCGATTGACCCCACTACTACCGCTGAGCTTGCGGAGCTGCCCGCCTTTGCCGATTACCTGAAACCCGCCGAGGCGGAACTCTTTTTCCATGCCTACGCCTTCAGCGCCCATGCCCATGCGGGCCAGTTCCGGCGGGGGGGCGAGCCCTATATCACCCACCCCCTGGCCGTGGCCGAGATCCTGGCGGGTTGGCGCATGGATGCCCAGACCCTGGCGTCCGCCCTGCTCCATGATGTCCTGGAGGACTGCGGCGTCAGCCGCGAACTGATCAGCCAGGATTTCGGATCGGCGGTCGCGGCCCTGGTGGACGGGGTGACCAAGCTGGACCAGCTCAAGTTCGAGAGCAAGGCCCAGGCCCAGGCCGAGAGCTTCCGCAAGATGCTGCTGGCCATGGCCCAGGACGTGAGGGTCATCCTCATCAAGCTGGCCGACCGGCTGCACAACATGCGCACCCTGGACGCCATGGCGGATGAAGCCAAGAGCCGCATTGCCCAGGAGACCTTGGAGATCTACGCCCCCATCGCCAACCGGATGGGCCTGAACCGCGTCTACCAGGAACTGGAGGACCTGTCCTTCCGTTACCTGCACCCCACCCGATACAAGGTGCTGGAAAAGGCGATCCTGGCCGCACGGGGCAACCGGAGAGAGGTCGTGGCCAAGGTCAAGGTGGCGGTGGAGACCAAGCTGAAGGAGGCCGGCATCCAGGCCGAGGTCTACGGGCGCGAGAAACACCTGTACAGCGTGTACAGAAAGATGCAGGAAAAATCCCTGGCCTTCTCTGAGGTCTTCGACATCTACGGCTTCCGGGTCATCGTCGAAGACGTGCCTTCCTGCTACCTCGCCCTGGGGGCGTTGCACAGCCTGTACAAGCCCATACCCGGCAAGTTCAAGGACTACATCGCCATCGCCAAGGCCAATGGCTATCAGTCCCTCCATACCACCCTGTTCGGACCTTTCGGGACCCCCGTCGAGGTGCAGATCCGCACCCGCGAGATGCATCAGCTGGCGGACGCCGGCGTCGCCTCCCACTGGCTTTACAAGGCCGGGGACACGGAACTTTCCGAGGTGCAGAAGAAGACCCACCAGTGGCTTCAGAACCTGCTGGACATCCAGGCCGACAGCCGCGATTCCGTGGAATTCATCGAGCACATCAAGGTGGACCTGTTCCCGGACGAGGTCTACATCTTCACCCCCAAGGGCGAGATCATGGCCCTGCCCCGGGGGGCCACCGCCATCGATTTCGCCTACAGCGTCCATACGGACATCGGCAACCACTGCGTGGCGGCCAAGATCAACGGCGATTACATGCCCCTGTCCACGCCCCTTAAGAACGGCGATCGGGTGGAGATCGTCACCTCGGAGTCGGCCCGACCGAGCCCGTCCTGGGTCCACTTCGCCGCCACCGGCAAGGCCCGCGCCCAGATCCGCAACACCCTCAAGAACACCCACCGCCACGAGTCCGAGGCCCTGGGCCAACAACTGCTCAACCAGGCCCTGCGTGCCCTGGGCGCCCACCCCGAGGAGATCGGCGATGCCGAATGGGACCGTTTGGGCAAGGAAAGCGGTCGCAGCCGTTCGGACCTGCTGGCGGAGATCGGGTTGGGCAAAAAGCTGGGCATGGTGGTGGCGCGCCAGCTCCTGGCCAGGGACACCGACACGGGGCCCAAACGCTCCGTCGGTCCCATGCTCATCCGCGGTGCCGAGGGCGTGGTGGTCCGCATGGCCAAGTGCTGCCGGCCCATCCCCGGCGACCCCATCATCGGCCAGATCAAGAAGGAACAGGGCCTGCTGATCCACACCCACGACTGCCCACAGGTGCGCCACTACCGGGAGGATCCGGACAAGTGGGTGGACGTGGAGTGGGCGCCCGACATCGACAAGAGCTTCGACGTGTCCATCGCCGTGACCGTGGCCAACAACCGTGGCGTACTGGCCCAGGTGGCGGCCAAGATCGCCAACGAAGGCTCCAACATCGACGACGTGAGCATGGAGGAAGGCGCCGGCGCCTTCACCAATCTATTCTTCACCGTCCAGGTCCAGAACCGTATGCACCTGGCCCGTCTGTTGCGGACCCTGCGCAGCGTCCCCGAGGTGGTGCGCATCAACCGCAACAAGGGCCGGCCCGACGGGCGTGGGGTGAATGCGGCCTGACGGGAACCCCCGGCGTCGAACGCCGGGGGCGGACAAGTTCAGGCGTCAATATCCAGTCTTCAGCCCCATCCCCGGAATCGCCATGACCAAGACCATCATCTCCACAGACCAGGCCCCGGCGGCCATCGGCACCTATTCCCAGGCCGTGAAGGCCGGCGACACCGTTTACCTGTCCGGCCAGATCGGCCTGGACCCGGCGACCATGCAACTGGTCGAAGGCATCGATGCCCAGATCCACCGGGTATTCCAGAACCTCAGGGCGGTGGCCGCCGCCGCTGGCGGCGGCCTGGCCGACGTGGTCAAGCTCAACGTCTACCTCACGGATCTGGGCCATTTCGCCAAGGTCAACGAGATCATGGGCCAGTACTTCAGCCAGCCCTATCCCGCCCGGGCCGCCGTGGGCGTGGCCAGCCTGCCCCGCGGGGCGCTGGTGGAGGCGGACGCGGTGATGGTGCCGGGCGGCTGACCCGCCGGCGACGCCTTTCCTTCCCTCGTGCCCGGGACCGTGGAGCCCGCCACCCTCCTGCGGAAGCTGGGCTATGCGGCCCAGGAGGAACTGGTCCTTCACCTCCCGCTGCGCTATGAGGACGAGACGCGGCTCACCCCCCTGACCGAGGTCCGGCCCGGCCAAAACGTCCTGGTGGAGGGCGAGGTGATCCATGTCGAGGTACAGCACCGGCCCCGCCGCCAACTGGTCGTGGAGATCGCCGAGCCGCCGCGGATGGGCGCTGCGCCTTCCCCCGTCGCCCGTTCTCCGTCCCTGTTCTTCCGCCTCCTGCACTTCTATCCCAACCAACAGGCCCAACTCCGGCCCGGCGTGACGGTCCGGCTCTACGGCGAGGTCAGACCCGGATTCTTCGGTGCCGAGATGGTCCATCCCCGCTACCGCGTCATCAAACCGGACACGCCCCTGGCGGCCACCCTGACCCCCGTTTATCCCAGCGTTGCCGGCCTGTCCCAGACCGCGGTCCGACAGGCCGTGGGCCGGGCCCTTGCGGCGACCGATCTGGAAGACACCCTGCCCCCCGAGGTTCTTTCCGGCCTGGGACTCCCCGGCCTCGACCAGGCCCTCAGGCTGCTGCACAACCCGCCGCCGGACTGCGACGTGTCCACCCTGGAGGCACGCACCCACCCGGCCTGGCGCCGGCTCAAGTTCGACGAGCTGCTGGCCCAGCAGCTTTCCCTGCGCCGCCATGCCCAGGCCCGCCAAGCCCTGGCCGCGCCTGCCCTGACCGGTGGCCATGAGATGGCGCAACGCCTGCTCGCCGCTTTGCCCTTCGCCCTGACCGCCGCTCAGGAAAGGGCCTGGGCGGAGATCCGCGCCGACCTGGCCCGGCGCCATCCCATGCACCGCCTGCTCCAGGGCGACGTGGGCAGCGGCAAGACCCTGGTGGCCGCACTGGCCGTCTTGTCCGCAGTGGCCTCGGGACGACAGGCGGCCGTCATGGCCCCTACCGAGATCCTGGCCGAACAGCTCTACCTCAGGTTCAGGGAGTGGCTGGAACCCCTGGGCATCCGGGTAATGTGGCTGACGGCGGCGCTCAAGGGTGCGGCGAAACGGCAGACCCTGGCGGAGATCGCCGAAGACGGGGCCGCGGTGGCGGTGGGCACCCACGCGCTGTTCCAGCAAGGCGTGGCGTTCCGCGACCTGGCCCTGGCCATCGTGGACGAGCAGCACCGCTTCGGCGTGGAACAGCGCCTGGCACTGCGGGAAAAGGGTTCCGCGCCTCATACCGCGGCCCTCACACCTCACTTGCTGATGATGTCCGCCACCCCCATCCCCCGGAGTCTGGCCATGAGCTACCTGGCGGACCTGGCGGTCTCGGCCATCGACGAACTGCCCCCGGGGCGCAGGCCCATCGCCACCAAGCTGGTGAGCGACAGCCGGCGCACGGAAGTGATCGCCAGGCTTAGGGACTATTGCCTGCCCGGGGCCCAGGCCTATTGGGTCTGCCCCTTGATCGAGGAATCCGAGAAGCTGCAGCTCAAGGCCGCCATGGATGCCCATGCGGAACTGACGACGGCCCTGCCCGAGCTGAAGGTCGGGCTTGTCCACGGGCGCATGAAGGGCGGTGAGAAGGCCGCGGTGATGGCCGCCTTCAAGGCCGGCGAGATCCACCTCCTGTGGCCACCACGGTGATCGAGGTGGGCGTGGATGTCCCCAATGCGGGGCTGATGGTGATCGAACACGCCGAGCGCATGGGGCTGGCCCAATTGCATCAGCTGCGCGGACGGGTCGGCCGGGGTACCCGCGACTCCGCCTGCATCCTGCTCTATGCCGAACCCCTATCCCAGGCCGCCCGGGGGCGGTTGCGGGTGATCCGGGAAAGCCACGACGGCTTCGCCATCGCCCGTGAAGACCTCAGGCTGCGCGGCCCCGGCGAGTTCCTGGGTGCCCGCCAGTCCGGCCTTCCCCTGCTGAGGTTCGCCGATCTGGAGGGCGATCTGGACCTGCTGGAGGCCGCCCGCGACATCGCCGGCGAAATGCTGGCCCATCACCCCGAAGCGGTGAAACGCCATTTGTCCCGCTGGCTGCCCAGAGGGGTGGATTTCCTCAGGGCCTGAACCTTTTGCCGGATCGGGTAGCTGCCACGGGATGGCATAATCACGAAGTTTGGACCCGAACCCCTCCATGGAACGCTGGCTGTCCGCGCTGACCTGCGCCAACCCTTACGCCCACTGGCTCGCCCTCCCGGGCTCCCTCACTCACGCCCTGATGAGCCGTTGCCCCGCCTTCCGGGTGCTGCGCCTCCGGCAGGCCCCCGCCCGCCCCGCCCTGGACGAGTTCGGTGTCCTCGGGCTGCGCCCCGGCGGCCTGGCCATGGTGCGGGAGGTGCAGCTCTCGTGCGGGGAAACCCCCCTGGTCTTCGCCCATACCGTCATCCCTTTGACCGGACTGCGCGGCGCCTGGCGCGATCTGGCAAGCCTGGGCAACCGCCCCCTGGGGGCGACCCTGTTCACCGACCCCCGCGTGGCGCGGGGTCCGCTCACCTACCGGCATCTGGACCGGCGTCACCCCCTGTATCATGCCGCCTGCCTGCGCCTGGCCGATCCGCCGCCGCGGCTGTGGGCGCGCCGCTCGCTGTTCCGGCGGGCCCGGCGGCCCATCCTGGTGACAGAGGTCTTTCTACCGGAGATATTGAAGCTGCCATGACCCTGGTCGAGCGCCTCACCGAATACGAAAAGCTCACCCGGCTGGACAAGCCCATCGGCATCCTGCTGCTGGCCTGGCCCACCCTGTGGGGCCTCTGGATGTCCGGCAACGGCCGGCCGGACTGGATCATCTTCTGGATCTTCGCCCTGGGCGTGGTGCTGACCCGCTCCGCCGGTTGCGTCGTCAACGACTATGCCGACCGGCATTTCGACCCCCATGTGGAACGGACCCGGAACCGGCCCCTGGCCACCGGCCGGGTCAGCGAAAAGGAGTCCTTGTGGCTGGCGGCCGGCCTTGCCTTCATGGCCCTGCTGCTCATCCTCCCCTTGAGAAACCTCCTGCTCATCGAGCTGGCGGTGGTCGCCGCCCTGCTGGCCGCCACCTATCCATTCACCAAGCGCTTCTTCGCCATCCCCCAGGCCTACCTGGGGGTCTGCTTCGGCTTCGGCATCCCCATGGCCTATGCCGCCCACCTGGGCACGGTACCCCCCATCGCCTGGCTGCTGCTCACGGCCAACGTGTTCTGGAGCATCGCCTACGACACGGAATACGCCATGGTGGACCGGCCGGACGATCTGAAGATCGGCATCAAGACCTCGGCCATCACCTTCGGTCGCTATGAGGTGACGGTCGTGATGCTCAGCTATGGCATCAATCTGGCCCTGCTGGGCGTGGCCGGCTGGGACCAGGGCCTGGGCCTGCCCTATGCGGCCGGGCTGCTGGCGGCGGCGGGAATCGCCGGCTATCACTACGTCCTGATCCGGGGCCGGGAGCCCGCGCGCTGCTTCAAGGCCTTCCCGCACAACAACTCGTATGGGGGGGCGGTGTTCGCCGGCATGGTGGCGGACTATCTGCTGGGACACCCCAGGCCGTGGTGACGCCGGAACGGTTTCGGCGCACTGAAATCCTCATCGGCCCGGAAGGGGTTGACAAACTGGGGCTCAAACACGTGTTCCTGGCGGGCCTGGGCGGGGTGGGTTCCTGGTGCGCCGAGTCCCTGGCCCGGGCCGGCATCGGCAGGCTGACCCTGGTGGACCACGACACGGTGGCGGTTTCCAACATCAACCGCCAGCTGCCTGCCCTGCACTCCACCCTCGGACAGTCCAAGACCGGGGTCATGGCCGATCGCATCCGGGACATCAGCCCGGAATGCCGCCTGACGCTGCTGCATGAATTCATCGACCCGGACAACGTGGACGCCCTCATCCCCGGGGATGCGGACTGGGTGGTGGACTGCATCGATTCCCTGAACTGCAAGGTGGCCCTAATCGCCACCGCCTGCCGGCGCGCCATTCCGGTGGCCGCCAGCATGGGCGCGGGCAACAAACTGGACCTGGCCCGGGTAAGGCTGGCGGACATCTCCCGCACCCGGGTCGACCCCCTGGCCCGCGCGGTACGCCAAAGGTTGAAGCGGCTGGGTATCACCAAGGGCGTGCTGACGGTCTATTCGGACGAACCCGGCCGGCCGCCTCGACCTCCTGAGCCCACGGCCCACGGGCGGGCACGCGCCGTGAATGGCACCATTTCCTATCTGCCGCCCCTGTTCGGCCTCATGCTGGCCGGGGCGGTGGTGCAGCGCCTGCTAAAGGACTAGCGCAGCCTCAGGAATCGCCCTGGAGCAATTCCT
>JBJKSP010000191.1:0-8926 GCA_046703865.1 Thiobacillaceae bacterium | reverse complement strand
GGTAAGTGTCGATGTAAAGCAGATCGTCGACGGCAATCGCGCCGAGTCCTAGAATGTCGTACATGGCAGTGGGCAGTGGGCAGTGGGCAGTGGGCAGTGGGCAGTGGGCAGTGGGCAGTGGGCAGTGGGCAGTGGGCAGTGGGCAGTGGAAGTCTAGAACGTCCAGACACCACCACTCATCACCTCGCCCCTTCCGTCAGACCAACTCCGGCACCATGACCGCCTTGACCACGGTATGCGGATCGCTGCCCCGCACCCGGTTGGACAGCCAGACGACCCCCCCCTTCTTGATGGACATCTCGGACTCCACCCCGCAGACGAGCAGGCTGGCTGCGTAACCCAGGCTGGGCTGGTGGCCCACCAGCAGGACGTTAACGGTCGCGTCGGACCAACCGGCGGCAGCCAGCAGGTCGGCCGCATCGGCGCCGGGTCCCACGGCTTCCATCACCTGGTAATCGAGCCCCAGGGCATCGGCGGTCTGCCTGGCACGCGTCGCGGGGCTGACCAGGATGCGCGTCTTCTCCGGCATTCGCGCCTTGAGCCAAGTGGCCATCTGTTGCGCCTGCTTGCGCCCCTTGGCGGTAAGCGCACGGTTCAGGTCGGGTACGCCATCCTGGGCATCGGCGTGGCGCCAAAGTATCAGGTCCATGGTCGTTCACCTCCAGGTTGTACGGGTCTTCTGTTCCGGACCCGCACCTCAATCATTATCTCCGTCCAACAACCCACCCAAGCCGCCCAGCACGGAGCCCTCGCCCACCTGACGCCCGCCGGCCCTGGGTGCCGATGCGATGATGCGGTTGGCCAGGCGTGACAGCGGCAGGGTCTGTAGCCAGACCTTGCCCGGGCCGGAGAGCCGGGCAAGGAACAGGCCCTCGCCGCCGAACAGGGCGGTCTTGACCTTGCCCACGTACTGGATGTCGAAGTCCACCGTGGGTTGCAGGGCGGCCACACAGCCGGTGTCCACTCGGATGGACTCGCCGGGGGCGAGGGTCCGCTCCGCGATGGTGCCGCCGGCATGAAAAAAGACCATGCCGTCGCCGTCCAACCGCTGCAGGATGAAACCCTCGCCGCCGAAGAAGCCGGCCCCCAAACGCTGCTGGAAGGCGATGCCCAGGCTCACGCCCTTGGCCGCGCACAGGAAGGCGTCCTTCTGGCAGATGAGGGTGCCGCCGACATGGTTCAGGTCGACCGGGATGATCTTGCCGGGATAGGGTGCCGCGAAGGCCACACGGCGCTTGCCGTCGCCCCGGTTGCCGTAGATGGTGGTGAACAGGGATTCGCCCGTGATCAGCCGTTTGCCGGCGCCCACGAGTTTGCCGAAAAAGCTGGACTGGGCAGCGGACCCGTCGCCGAATACCGTTTCCATCTCGATGTCGTCCTGCATGTACATCATCATGCCAGCCTCGCCCACGGCGGCCTCGCCGGGGTCCAGCTCGATCTCCACATACTGCATGTCGTCGCCGAAGATGTCGTAGTCGATCACGTCCATGGACATGGGTATCTCCCTCGTTAGGCTTCCATCAAAAGGATATCGCGGTAGCCGTCGGCCGACATGCGCCGCACAGCGGTCACGGCACTGGCAATGTCCCGCAGACCGAGCACGGCGGCCAGTTCCCGTTCCCCCGCCCCGTCGGCCAGTCCATCCAGCACACGCAGCCAGGCCAGCCAAATCCCGGCCGCCGACCCCACACGTCTGGGGGGCAGCCTGCCGGCCTTCTCCAGGGCGTGCCGCCGCGCAGCCAAACGCATCCGTGCGTCCTGGATCTGGGCCGCAAGGGGCAAGGCGAGATCGAACGCGAGGGCCATTCTCGTCTCGCCGGATGACAGATCTTCGCTGCTCACCGCCTCTTCGACATGCACGGGCCGTTCCCGCCAGGCCAGTTCCTCACCCAAAACAGGGCGTTCCGTCGCCGGATCGACGGGAAACTTGCGCAAACCCCATTTGGCCCCCATCCAGCATTCGATGAGCACCTGTCCGTCCTCCGCCGGACAGCGTTCGACGTCGCAACCTGCGATTTCGGATTCCCTGCGCCAGGCGCGGGGGTCCTGCCGCCAGCGATAAAAATCGCGATGGGGCGGTGAGCCGTAATCGGACTCCAGTGCCCGCCAGGTCCCGATGAACCAGGCATAGTCCGACCGGTATTCCCCATTGCGCCTGAGGAACTGCCAGGCCCATTCCTCCTTGGTCAGGGAGGGTTCGAAGACATAACGTTTGGCGTCACGCCAATCCATCTGATCCCTGCATCCTAGATCGGCAGGAAGGCAAAACTTGCGACGTTCTCGAGGACCCGGTTGATGGTCCGGTTGCTGCGGTCCTCGATGATGAGGGCGAGCAGGTCCTGGTCGGCGATGATCTTGCCGAACTCCCGTTCGAAGCTGAGGTTCTGCACGTCGCCGTCCATGCTGTTGGTGAGCAGGACCTTGGTGCCGTTGGGTAGTTTCTCGTTGGACAGCATCCACACCGCGACCTCGATGTTGCGGGCACAGTTGTAGAGCTTTTGGGCATCCAGGCTGTCGGTGAGGTAAAAGGAGGTCTTGTAGCCATAGGAGGCCATCACCATGGCGGTCAATGCCGACATGAAGGCATAGACCCGGTCGCCGTTGTAGCCTTCCTGGAATGCCAACCGGAAGTTGTCCTGCCAATTCATCAGGGCCAGGGGCGACTCTTTCCCCTTGTCCACGTACTGGAAGATGCGGGCCACCGCCGCGTCCGGGTTGTCCAGGCCTGCCTTGCGGTATTCCTGGGGATTACGCCGGTAGAGCTTCTCCGCCAAAATTCTAAGGCTGTGCATGACCTCCTTCTGGGTCAGCTCGGTGATCATATCGATATCGGTCTTGGCCAGATTGGACAAGCTGAAGCCCCGGTCGGGCTTGATCCCGTCCTTGCGATGGATTTCCTGCCCCGCGCAACCGCCCAACAGCAGAACGGCGAGCATCAGCAGTACGGGAATTTTCATGGGTGAGGCTCCATCTGAATGGCAGACCTGCGAAACTGGCCGGCCCGATTTTAGCGCCCACCCCCATAACACTCCATGCCGTCTGTGATGCCTGGTCCGGATAAGGCCAGGCCAAACATCGCACATCGAGCCCCGGGTTGCCCGCTTCCGTGTCGGTGTCTACCCATCCGGATGTAACAGAATGCGCCTCGTTGCTGATGAAGAAACCTCATCCGCATTAGGATTATTTATCGACCCAGAGGCCAAGAGCCGGGCTTTCAGACAGTGACATCCAAAAACTTTATTAATTAATAAATAACTTGATTAGGGTGGCCGGTATCTAAGTGCTATTCTGCCCCGCCATTCGGCCTTCCTGACCCATCCATTCCACAGAATCAGACCAAGGAGCCAGCATGTCACGACTCGTACGTCCCCATGGTGGCGGTGATCTCAAACCGCTGCTGCTCACCGGAAGCGCCCAGGCCGCCGAATTGGCCCGGGCCAAGACCCTCAAGCAGGTCAAGAAGTCATCCCGCGAAACGGGCGACCTGATCAAGATGGGCATTGGCGGGTTCACCCCCCTGGAGGGGTTCATGACCCACGCCGACTGGTTGGGCGTATGCGACGGCTACAAGATGGCCAGCGGCCTGTTCTGGCCCATCCCGGTGACCCTCTCCACCGATGACGAAGGCATCAAGGCCGGCGACGAGATCGCCCTGGTGAGCGACTCCGGCGAGACCATGGGCACCATGAAGGTGACCGAGAAATATGACATCGACAAGGCCCATGAGTGCATGCAGGTCTACAAGACCACCGATGTCGCCCACCCCGGCGTCAAGATGGTCATGGACCAGGGCAAGCACAACCTGGCCGGTCCGGTCAAAGTCCTGTCCGACGGCGGCTTCAAGGCCAAGTATGGCGACCAGTTCATGACCCCGGCCGAGACCCGTGCCGCGTTCGAGAAGGCCGGCTGGTCCAAGGTTGCCGCCTTTCAGACCCGCAACCCCATGCACCGCTCCCATGAGTATTTGGCCAAGATCGCCATCGAGACCATGGACGGCGTGCTGATCCACTCCCTGCTGGGCGCCTTGAAGCCGGGTGATATCCCTGCCGAAGTGCGTTCCGAGGCCATCAGCACCCTGGTCGACAACTACTTCGCCCCCAACACCGTGATCCAGGCAGGCTACCCCCTGGACATGCGCTACGCCGGTCCCCGCGAGGCCCTGCTGCACGCCTTGTTCCGCCAGAACTACGGCTGTTCCCACCTGATCGTCGGCCGTGACCACGCCGGTGTGGGCGACTACTACGGCCCCTTCGACGCCCAGCATATCTTCGACGAGATCCCCCCGGGCTCCCTCGAAACCACCAACATGAACATCGACTGGACCTTCTGGTGCAAGAAGTGTGGCGGCATGGCCTCCCAGCGCACTTGCCCCCACACCAAGGACGACCGCATCCTGCTGTCCGGCACCAAGGTCCGCGCCATGCTGTCCGAAGGCCAGGACCTGCCGGTGGAGTTCAGCCGCCCGGAAGTGGCCAAGGTGCTGCAGAAGTACTACGCCAGCCTGTCTGCGGAACAGAACGTCAAGGTCGAGTTGAAGGGCCACTCGGCCGCCTAGGTAAACCCGGCGGACCCGGGCGGCGGCTGTGCCGGCCCGAATCCGCCCAACCATCGTGGTGTGGCCAGGACGCGATGGCAGCAATTCGAGAACGCCGGATCCCCGGAAGCGGATTCGCGATACGCCCCGGCCAAGGTTGGATCCGGCGTCTGAATGGACCGCGCTGCAGCGCGGATTGTTAGCTAACAAGGAGAGAAGTTAATGCCTACCTACGTGCGTACCGACAAGTGCGACGGCTGCAAGGGTCAGGACAAGACCGCTTGCATGTACATCTGCCCGCACGACCTGATGAAGCTGGACAAGGACGGTTCCGAAACCGGCCACGCCATGCGTGCCTTCAACCAGGAACCCGAGCAGTGCTGGGAGTGCTATTCCTGCGTGAAGATCTGCCCCCAGCAGGCCATCGAAGCCCGCCACTATGCCGACATCGTGCCCCTGGGCGGTTCCGTCCAGCCCCTGCGCGGCTCCGATTCCATCATGTGGACCATCAAGTTCCGCAACGGCACCCTGAAGCGCTTCAAGTTCCCGATCCGGACCACCCCCGAGGGTTCCATCGATCCCTTCGGCGGCAAGCCCACGGCCTCCATGGCCAACATCACCAAGCCCGGCTTCTTCACCGGCAGCGAAGACGGTGGCTTCGTCAAGGGCTTCCGTGCCGGCAACCCCGCCGAGCTGATTCGCAAGTAATCCGGTTAAAGATTGAGAGGTAAAGACAATGGCTGGTGAATTTGGTAATCCCGAGGTCATCCAGGAAGAAGTTGACATCCTGATGATCGGCGGCGGCATGGCCTGCTGCGGCGCCGCCTATGAAGTGATGCGCTGGGCCGACGCGGCCAAGGCCGAAATGGGCGTGGACCTGAAGATCAAGCTGGTCGACAAGGCCGCCATGGACCGTTCCGGCGCCGTGGCCCAGGGCCTGTCCGCCATCAACACCTACCTGGGTGACTTGGACCCCGCCGACTACGCACGCATGGTCGCCAACGACCTGATGGGCATCACCCGCGACGACCTGGCCTACGACCTGGGCCGGCACGTGGACGACTCCGTGCACCTGGTCGAGGAATGGGGCCTGCCCATCTGGAAGACCGACGAAAACGGCGAGCGCCACGACGGCGCCCAGGGCATGACCCCACTGAAGGACGGCGGCAAGCCCGTGCGTTCCGGCAAGTGGCAGATCATGATCAACGGCGAATCCTACAAGTGGATCGTGGCCGAGGCCGCCAAGAAGGCCCTGGGCATGGACCGCATCCAGGAACGCATCTTCATCGTCAAGCTGGTGAACGACAAGAACGACAAGAACCGCATCGCCGGTGCCGTCGGCTTTTCCACCCGCGACCACCAACTGTACGTGTACAAGGCCAAGGCCATCCTGCTGGCCGCAGGCGGCTGCGTGAACATCTTCCGTCCCCGCTCCGTAGGCGAGGGCACCGGCCGCGCCTGGTACCCGGTGTGGAACGCCGGTTCCACCTACGCCATGGCTGCGGAAGCCGGTTGCGAACTCACCATGATGGAAAACCGCTTCGTGCCCGCCCGCTTCAAGGACGGCTACGGCCCGGTGGGTGCCTGGTTCCTGCTGTTCAAGGCCCAGGCCACCAACGCCCTGGGCGAAGTCTACATGCAGAAGAACAAGGCCCTGCTGGACGACTACCCGCCCTATGGCCAGGCCGCCGTACCCGCCTCCTGCCTCAGAAACCATCTGATGCTCAAGGAGATGAAGGAAGGCCGCGGTCCCATCTACATGGACACCGTGACTGCCCTGGGCAAGCTGCGCGAGACCCTGACCCCCCGCGAGGTGAAGCACCTGGAAGCCGAGGCCTGGGAAGACTTCCTGGACATGTGCGTCGGCCAGTGCGGCATCTGGGTGGGTGAGAACGTCGAGCCCGAGAAGAAGAACTCCGAGCTCATGCCCACCGAGCCCTACCTGCTGGGTTCCCACTCCGGCTGCTGCGGCATCTGGGTGTCCGGTCCCGAGGACGTGGGCGCGCCCACCGCGGAAGGCCACGCCGACAAGGACAAGGTCCCGGCCCACCTGCCCTCCGGCTGGAACTGGGGCTACCGCTCCATGACCACGGTCAAGGGCCTGTTCACCGCCGGCGACGGCGTGGGCGCCTCCGGCCACAAGTTCTCTTCCGGTTCCCACGCCGAGGGCCGCATGGCCGCCAAGTCGATGGTGAAGTACTGCATCGACAACAAGGACCTGAAGGTCGAGCTGGATACCTCCCCCGAGCAACTGGTGGAAGAGATCTACAAGCCGGTGCGCAACTACCTGGAATTCAAGGACTACACCACCGCCATCGACATCAACCCCAACTACATCACGCCCAAGATGCTGCAGTTCCGCCTGCAGAAGATCATGGACGAGTACGTTGCCGGTGTCGCCACCTACTACACCACCAATGGGCACATGCTCAAGGTGGCGGAAGAGAAGCTGGAGATGCTGAAGGAAGATGCCCAGAAGATGCGTGCCAAGGACCTGCACGAACTGCTGCGTGCCTGGGAGAACTACCACCGCATCCTGACGGCCGAGGCCCACATGAAGCACATCCAGTTCCGTGAAGAGAGCCGCTACCCCGGCTTCTACTACCGCGCCGACAAGAACTTCGTCGACGAGGAGAACTGGCACTGCTTCGTGAACTCCATCTACGACAAGACCACCCACCAGTGGACCTGCTTCAAGCGCGCCCACGTGGACCTGGTGGACAAGTCCAAGCTGTTCAAGCCCGCCGCCCACTAAGCGGTCGCTTGCTGTCAAAGGCCGGGCGCCCAAAAGGCGCCCGGCCTTTGCGCTTCAGGAATCAGAGGTCAGGCATCTAGGATCAGCTATATTGAACATCCATCGCTGTTTGACCTCTGATACCTGATACCTGATACCTGATACCTGATACCTGATACCTGCCATGGACGAAAACCAATTCAAGGACATGATCAAGGCATCTCCCTTCGAGGAGAGCCCGGTGATGCCCAACATGCTGGAAGGCGACAAGGTCATCCAGTTCCGCTGCCACCGGGGCGTGAAGTGCTGGAACGCCTGCTGCAGCAATATCGACATCACCCTGACCCCCTACGACATCCTGCGGCTCAAGAACCGCCTGGGCCTGTCCTCGGGCGAATTCCTACAGAAGTACACGGTACCCTACGAGATGGACAAGGATGGCATGCCGGGCGTGAAGCTGCGACCCGTGGAAGGTGGCACCGCCTGCCAGTTCATGGTGCCGGAGGGCTGCAGCGTCTATGAGGACCGGCCCACCGCCTGCCGCTACTATCCCGTGGCCCTCATGTCCCTGCGCCGCCAGGACGAGTTCGTGGACCGCCAGGCCTACGCCCTGGTGCAGGAGGCGCACTGCCTGGGCCATCTGGAGGAGCGCAGACTCACCATTGACGAATACCGCCAGGAACAGGGGGCTACCGATTACGACGAGAAGGGCCGAGGCTGGCGCCAACTGGTCCTGAAGCGCAAGTCAGCGGGGCCGGCCATCGGCAAGCCCACGCCCACATCCAACCAATTCTTCTTCATGGCCAGCTACGATCTGGACCGCTTCCGCGCCTTCGTCATGAGCGACGGCTTCAACCAGACCTACGAAGTCCCCGTAGATACCATGGCCGAGATCGTGGCCGACGACGAGAAGCTGCTGGACTTCGGCATCGACTTCCTGAAGCAGGTGCTGTTCAACGAGCCTTTCCTCAAGCAGCGCGAGGGGGCCTACGAGGCACGGCTGGCCAAACGCAAGGAACGCATGGACAAGGCCAATGCGGAGCTGCAGGAGGCGAAGCTCAAGGCCGAGGACGACAAATACGCCAGCCTCAAGGATGATAAGGGCGGCGGCGGTAACGACTGAAGCCCGCCGGGCCCGAGACGGGGCGCACTGCCTCAGAAAAATCACGGGGCTGCCCGCTGAGACAACCCCGGATTAAGCCTGGTCGACCGTGTTCAGCGGCGATGCTCACGATCGTGCTTTTCCGCGTAGATGGCGCGGCCCGTCCGCTCCAGACCCCGATTCAGAACCATCCGCTCCCGGGGACTCAGCCACCCGTCGGCCAGGAATCGATGCTCCATACGCTCGACATAGCGCTGCTGATGCCATAGCCCACGGGCCTCATAAGCCGTGAGCCGACCGCTGCGCACGCCTTCCCGGATGCGCTGGCGCTGTTCGGCCAGACGGGCATCGATGGCATGTTCCCGGTAGCCTCTCGGCCCATATGCCTCATGGCCCCCCCGCGGACCATATCGTCCTTGTGCCTCGGGTCCCGGGCCATAGCGGTTGAAACCATCATCCGCCCAGCTCGTTCCCGCCGTGAGGGACAGGGTGGCCAGGGCCAGGGCGGCCGTGAGTTTCGCAATCGTGGCTGTTTTCATCTCGTGCTCCTTAATCT
>JBJKSP010000190.1:0-14281 GCA_046703865.1 Thiobacillaceae bacterium | reverse complement strand
GCCGAGCAGATCGACGACATCATGGCAGGCCGCGAGCCGCGGCCGCCCAAGCCGGTCACGCCGCCGTCCTCCAACCGGCCCACCAACACGCCCGGCACGCCGGCGCCGAGCGCCACACCTGCCGAAGAGGCCTGACTTAGGAAGTGGGGAGGAGGGAGTGGGTACCCCCACTTCCCACTATCCACTCCCGGATCCCATGTTCCTCTGCGGCCGCTACCGTTTCGCCCTGGATCGCCCCCTGGTCATGGGCATCATCAACGTCACCCCGGATTCCTTCTCCGACGGCGGGGCCTTCCGCTCCCCCCAGGAGGCCATCTCTCATGGGCTGAGGCTCAGGGACGAGGGGGCGGATATCCTGGATGTGGGAGGGGAGTCGACCCGGCCCGGGGCACTGCCGGTGTCCGAGGAAGAGGAAATCGCGCGCGTCGTCCCCGTCATCGATGGCCTGCGGGGAGCGGGGGTGGCCCTGTCCGTGGACACAATGAAGCCCGAGGTGATGCGGGCCGCCCTGGCCGCCGGCGCGGACATGGTCAACGACGTTTACGCATTGCGTGCCCACGGTGCCCTGGAGGCGGTTGCCTCAGCCTCCGCCGGGGTCTGTCTGATGCATATGCAGGGGGAGCCACGCACCATGCAGACCCGGCCCCGATACGGGGACGTGGTCGGGGAGGTGATGCACTTCCTGGGAGAACGGCTTCGGGCCGCCTCCGGGGCGGGCATCGCCAGGGAGCGCGTTCTTGTGGACCCGGGTTTCGGCTTCGGCAAGACCCTGGAGCACAATCTGGCCCTGTTTAAGAACCTGGGGCGATTTGCCGATATAGCCCCTGTACTCGTCGGGCTGTCCCGCAAGTCCATGCTGGGCCAGATCACCGGTCGGGAGACGGCGGAGCGCCTGATCCCCAGCGTGGTGGCCGCACTGCTGGCCGTCGCCGGGGGGGCTTCCGCGGTACGGGTACACGACGTGAAGGAAACCGTTGACGCCATCAGGATCTGGCAGACCATGGGAGCAGAGGCTTGAGCAAGAAGTATTTCGGTACAGACGGGGTTCGGGGCCGGGTGGGAGAGGATCCCATCACACCGTACATGGCCATGCGTCTGGGCTACGCGGCCGGCAAAGTGCTGGCCTCCCTGGAACACGGGGCACTGTATGGCGACAGGCCGGCGGTGCTCATCGGCAAAGACACCCGGGTGTCTTGCTACATGCTGGAGGCGGCCCTGCAGGCCGGGCTGACCGCCGCCGGTGTGGATGTGCGGCTGACGGGCCCCATGCCCACCCCGGGGGTGGCCTATCTCACGCGGGCACTGAGACTGCAGGCAGGGGTGGTGATCTCCGCCTCCCACAATCCCTACGAGGACAATGGCATCAAATTCTTCTCCGCACGGGGCACCAAGCTCCCTGACGAGACCGAAGCGGCCATCGAGGCGGCCATGGAGGCACCCATACAGACTGCCGGCTCCAGGCAGATCGGTCGGATCAAGCGGGTCGACGATGCGGCCGGCCGTTACATCGAATTCTGCAAGAGCACTTTCCCCAACGACCTAGACCTGCGGGGGCTGCGCATCGTGGTGGATTGCGCCCACGGTGCCGCCTATCACGTTGCCCCCCATGTCTTCCACGAACTCGGTGCGGACGTCATCGCCATCGGGGCCGACCCGGACGGCCTGAACATCAACCAGGAATGCGGCGCTACCCATCCCGAGGCCCTGATTCAGGCCGTGCACAAGCACCGGGCCGACGTCGGCGTGGCCCTGGACGGGGACGGTGACCGTGTGGTGATGGTGGACAGCGAGGGGCAGTTGGCGGACGGCGACCGCCTGATCTACGCCATCGCACGCCATCGGCAGGAGCACGGTGAGCTGAAGGGGGGCGTGGTCGGCACCCTGATGACCAATCTGGGCACGGAGCAGGCGCTGCGCGCCCTCGGCTGCGACTTCCAACGCGCCCGCGTGGGCGACCGCTACGTCCTGGAAATGCTGCAGGAATACGGCTGGCAGTTGGGCGGCGAGACGTCGGGCCACATCCTCTGCATGGACAAGCACACCACCGGCGACGGCATCATCTCGGCGCTGCAGGTGTTGGCTGCGCTGAGGCGCTCCGGGCGCGGGCTGGCCGATTACGTTCGCGAGTGTTCCGTCTTTCCCCAGGTGCTGATCAACGTGAAGGTGGACAAGGGGTTCAAGCTCGACGGCCAGCCTGCAATCCAGCAGGCCCTGGACGAGGTGGAAAAGCTGCTGGAAGGTCGCGGGCGGGTGGTGCTGAGGCCCTCCGGGACGGAGCCTCTGGTCCGGGTCATGGTGGAGGGCCAGGACGAAGGGCTCGTGCGCAAGTCGGCCGAACGGATCGCCGACGCGGTACGCGCCGGGTCGAACCATTGAGCCCGCCATCTATGTGACAGTTTTCATATTTCTGTAATGTCCGCTGGTTAGCATGCTTGGGTCTTTAACCACCCCTTGCTGACCGGAGGACCCATGATCGCTTCCAAGCGCGTTTTCCTGAAGATCGCCGGACTCGCCGCCGCCATGGCGTTCGGCGTTTCGACCTCGGCGGTCGCCCTGGCCGATTCCGACATCACCGGCGCGGGCGCCACCTTCCCCTACCCGGTGTACACCAAGTGGGCCGCGGCCTACCACGACGCCACGGGCAACACCGTGAACTACCAGGGCATCGGTTCCAGTGGCGGCCAGAAGCAGATCAAGGCTAGGACCGTCGATTTCGCGGGCTCCGACGCCCCCGTTCCGGTCCCCGAGCTGAAGAAGTACAACCTGGTCCAATTCCCGGGGGTCATCGGTGGGGCCACCATCGTGGTGAACCTGCCGGGCATCAAGTCCTACCAAATGCGCCTGACCGGCCGCGTTACCGCCGACATCTTCCGCGGTGCCATCACCAAGTGGAACGACCCCCGCATCACCGAGCTGAACCCCGGTCTCCATCTGCCTGACATGGACATCACCGTCTGCCACCGTTCGGACGGCTCCGGCACCACCTATGTGGTTTCGCACTACCTGGCCAAGCAGTCTCTGCCCTTCAAGCGGGATGTGGGCGCAGGCAAGGTCGTGAACTGGCCGAGCAATAGCGTGGGTGGCAAGGGCAACCCGGGCGTGGCCGCCAACGTGCAGAAGATCTCCGGCGCCATCGGCTATGTGGACTACGCCGACGCGATGCAGAACCACCTGGTCTTCGCCTTGCTGAGGAACAAGTCCGGCTACTATGTAGCCCCGACCCAGGACGCCATGGCCGCAGCTGCCGCCAATTCCAATTTCCACGTGCCCGGCATGGCGCCCGACATGCTGGACCAACCCGGCAAGGATACCTGGCCCATCGTGACCGCCACCTACGTTTTGGGCTATGAGCATGCCAATGCAGACAAGCAGAAGGCCGTGGTGGACTTCTATACCTGGGCCTATCATAACGGGCAGAAGATGGCCGAGGATCTGGGTTACGTGGCCCTGCCGCCCAGCGTGGTCAAGCTGGTCGAGGAAGAAATGAAACGGCTCCAGTAATCCCGTCCGGTCTGTTTGTTTATCTGAGTCTGAGGGCGGTTCTGCCGCCCTCAGGCGTTCTGCAAGGGCGTATGTGGCGTCTTTGCAGAACGCGTCACCAACATAGGCCAGATCATGAACGTAGCGGCTGATCTTTCCCAGCAGGCGGGTCTGCCCCCGGCGGATGTGCATGCCGCCAAGATCAAGACCTTCCATACCCAGGACAGACTGTTCCACTGGGTCACCATGCTATTCGCCATCGTGGTGCTCGCCGCCCTGGTGGGCATCCTGATCTCCCTGGCGATCCAGTCTGCGCCCGCCTTGAAGGCCTTCGGGCCGGCCTTCCTCTGGACCAATGTCTGGAACGTGCCCGATCAGAAGTTCGGCGCACTGATCGCCATCTACGGCACCCTGACGACGTCGATCATCGCCTTGCTCATCGCCGTTCCGGTGAGTTTCGGCATCGCCCTGTTCCTCACCGAGACCTGTCCGGTCTGGCTGCGTCGGCCCCTGGGTACGGCCATCGAGCTGCTGGCCGGCGTGCCGTCCATCATTTACGGCATCTGGGGTCTGTTCATCTTCGTCCCGCTATTTTCCGAGTACGTCGAACCTCCGCTCAAAGACACCCTGGGCCAGGTGCCGCTGATCGGGGACTTGTTCTCGGGTCCACCTATCGGGATCGGCATCCTGGCCGCGGGCATCGTCCTGTCCCTGATGGTGATTCCCTTCATCGCATCGGTGATGCGGGACGTGTTCGAGACCGTCCCGGAGGTGCTCAAGGAATCTGCGTACGGGGTGGGCTGCACCACTTGGGAAGTGGTGCGCCATATCGTCCTGCCCTACACCCGCGTGGGTGTCATCGGCGGCATCATGCTCGGCCTTGGGCGCGCCTTGGGCGAGACCATGGCGGTGACCTTCGTCATCGGCAACGCCAACCACATCGGCAGCAGCCTCTTTTCCCCCGGCAACTCCATCGCCTCTACCTTGGCCAACGAATTCGCCGAGGCCAATCCCGGCCTGCATATCTCGTCCCTGTTCGCGCTGGGGTTGGTGCTCTTCATCATCACCTTCATCGTCCTGGCCCTCTCGCGCTGGCTGATCCATCGCGGCCTGGGCGTGGAAGGGCTTTAGGAGCCATGATGGATCTCTATCGACGCCGCATCTGGCTCAATCGGCTGGGCATCGGGATGTCCATGTTCGCCATGAGCTTCGGATTGCTTGCCCTGCTGTGGATCCTGTGGACCCTGTTTTCCAAGGGCTTTGGCGCCTTGAGCTGGGATCTCTTTACCCAGGACACGCCGCCGCCCGGCGCCACCGGCGGCGGTCTGCGCAACGCCATCGTGGGCAGCGCCCTGATCCTGTTGTTCACCACCCTGGTGTCGACGCCCATCGGCATCCTGGCAGGTATCTATCTGGCCGAGTTCGGGCGCATCTCACGCTTCGCGGCCGTGACCCGGTTCGTGACCGACATCATGCTGTCGGCGCCCTCCATCGTCATCGGCCTGTTCGTCTACGCCCTCATGGTCCTGACCATGGGGGAATTTTCGGGCTGGGCCGGGTCGGTGGCCCTGTCCCTCATCGCGATCCCCGTGGTGGTGCGCACTACGGAAAACATGCTGAAACTCGTGCCCACCAGCCTGCGCGAAGCCGCCTTCGCCGTGGGCGCGCCGCGTTGGCAGGTGTCGTTGAGGGTGACCCTGCGGGCGGTCAAGGCCGGTGTGGTGACCGGCGTCCTGCTGGCCATCGCCCGGGTGACGGGGGAAACCGCGCCCCTGCTGTTCACCGCGCTCAACAATCAGTTCTTCAGCATGGACATGGACAAACCCATCTCCAACCTGCCCGTGGTCATTTTCCAGTTCGGCATGAGTCCCTATGACAACTGGGTCAAGCTGGCCTGGGGCGCATCGCTGCTTATCGCCCTGTTCGTGCTGGGCATCAACGTGGGCGTGCGCATCCTGTTCCGCCAGAAGAAATACGGTTAAACCGATACGGAGTTATTCATGTCCGAATCCGATCCACATACCTTTCAAGACGCTGTCCTGAAGATCCGCGACCTGGATTTCTTTTATGGGGATTTCCAGGGGCTGAAGAAGGTCAACATGGAGGTGGCAAGGCATATGGTCACGGCCTTCATCGGCCCGTCCGGCTGCGGCAAGTCCACCCTGCTGCGCACCTTCAACCGCATGTACGACCTCTATCCCGGCCAGCGCGCGGAAGGGGAGATCATCTTCAACGGCAAGAACCTGCTGGAGAAGAAGCAGGACGTGAATCTGGTGCGCGCCAAGATCGGCATGGTGTTTCAGAAGCCGACCCCCTTCCCCATGACCATCTACGAGAACATCGCGTTCGGGGTGCGGTTGTATGAAAGGCTGTCCAAATCGGAGATGGACGACCGGGTCGAATGGGCGCTGAACAAGGCCGCTCTGTGGGAAGAGGTCAAGGACAAGCTGCAGCAAAACGGGCTGTCCCTATCCGGCGGGCAGCAGCAGCGGCTGTGCATCGCACGGGCGGTGGCGGTGAAGCCGGAGATCGTGCTGCTGGATGAGCCCACCTCGGCCCTGGATCCCATCTCCACGGCCAAGGTCGAGGAGCTGGTGGCGGAGTTGAAACACGACTACACCATCGCCATCGTGACCCACAACATGCAGCAGGCCGCGCGGATCTCCGACTACACCGCCTTCATGTACCTGGGTGAACTGATCGAATTCGGTCCCACCGACCAGCTTTTCGTCAAACCCAAGGTCAAGCAAACGGAAGACTACATCACCGGGCGTTTCGGCTGAGGCGCCCGTTTTCAGTGGCACTGACGGCGCGGGCTTTGGCTTCTCGGCCCCGCACCGAATTGACCTGACCGGCCCGAATCGCTAATATCGACCGCTTTCTCACGGGGGGTTCTCATGCGTCGCAAACTGGTTGCCGGTAACTGGAAAATGCATGGCGGATTGGCCCAGAACGGGGCCCTGCTGGCCGGTATCCTGGCCGGCATGGGCGACGTCAAGGCGGCCGTCGCCGTATGCGTGCCCTTCCCCTACCTGGCCCAGGCCCAGTCCAAACTCGTGGGCAGCGCCGTGGCCTGGGGTGCCCAGAACCTCAGCCAGCATGCCAAGGGGGCCTATACGGGCGAGGTCTCCGCCTCCATGCTCAACGACTTCGGCTGCCGGTATGCGATCGTGGGCCATTCCGAACGGCGCGCGCTTTACGGTGAGAGTGATGCCCTGGTGGCCGAGAAGTATGCCGCCGCCCAGGCCGCGGGGCTCGTCCCCATCCTGTGCGTGGGGGAGACCCTGGAAGAGCGCGAAGGGGGTGTGACGGAGTCGGTCGTGGGGCGCCAGCTGGATGCGGTGCTGGACAAGTCGGGGGTGGCCTCTCTGTCCAAGGCCGTGGTCGCTTACGAACCGGTGTGGGCCATCGGCACAGGCCGCACCGCCACACCCGAGCAGGCCCAGGCCGTACATGCCTTCATCCGCGGCAAGCTGCGCGCCCTGGATGCCGCCGTGGCGGATGGCCTGGTGATCCAATACGGGGGTAGCGTCAAGGCCGGCAATGCCGCCGAGCTTTTTTCCCAGCCCGATATCGACGGGGGTCTGATCGGCGGCGCATCGCTGATCGCCGAAGATTTCCTGGCGATTTGCAGGGCGGCCTGAGGTCATCATGGAATTTCTGATTTGGATCCTGCATATGTTGATTGCCGCGGCCATCGTGGGCCTGGTGCTGCTGCAGCATGGCAAGGGTGCCGACATGGGGGCCGCCTTCGGCAGCGGGGCGTCCGGGAGCCTGTTCGGCGCGAGTGGTTCGGCCAACTTCCTGTCCAGGACCACCGCCATCCTGGCGGCCGTGTTCTTCCTGACCAGCCTGGGCCTGACCTACCTTTCCGGCAAGAAGCATGAGGTCGTCCTGCAACCTGTCGAAGCGCCCGTTCAGCCCGTCGCCCCCGCGACGGCGCCTCCGGTCCCAACGGGTGCGCCGGGCGGTGCCGCTTCCAAGGCGGGCGAAATACCCAAGTAATGAACGGGTCCGCGCGGTCGCGCGGACCTCGGCAGCCGACGTGGTGGAACTGGTAGACACGCTGTCTTGAGGGGGCAGTGGCGAAAGCCGTGCGAGTTCGAGTCTCGCCGTCGGCACCATCCGGAAGTCCAATAAAATCCGTATAAGTCCATAACCCGGCGTAAATGCTGGGTTTTTCTTTCGCGTCCGGGTTGGGCCATGGTGGTCCGGCAAGCATCCGGCGTTATATGTATTTCGGATGCGTTACATAACCACTTGAAACTAAAAATACTTTGTGGGGACATTGTGATATGTGCATGTTCGAGTCGCGCCGCCCATCTATAGAATTTGTTTATATGTGTCTGCAACTATTTAATAACTAGTTGATATAAATGGGTTTTTTGTTTTGTTGCTGCTTGACGGCCCCCCCTGCCGGGAATACACTTGCCTCCCTTCGCGCACCGCCTGGCTGCTAGAGCACCCGCATGCTGGAAAACTACTTCCCGGTCTTCCTCTTCATCCTGGTCGGTTTGGCCGTCGGCATAGGTCCCATGGCTATCGGCTGGGTGCTCTCTCCCAACCGTCCCGACGCGGAGAAACTCTCTCCCTACGAGTGCGGTTTCGAGGCCTTCGAGGACGCGCGCATGAAGTTCGACGTGCGCTATTACCTGGTGGCCATCCTGTTCATCCTGTTCGATCTGGAGATCGCCTTTCTCTTTCCCTGGGCGGTGGTGCTGGGTGAGATCGGGGCCTTCGGCTTCTGGGCCATGGTGATCTTCCTGGCCATCCTGGTGGTGGGTTTCATCTACGAGTGGATGAAGGGGGCCCTGGAGTGGGAGTAATCGGTGTGGTTCCGAGGTCTCAACTCATGTCCGCGATAATTGGGTCGCTGTCGGCGAGGAGGTGAGATGGGTATCCAAGGCGTGCTCGACAAGGGCTTCATTACCACCACGGCGGACCAGGTGATCAACTGGGCCAAGACCGGCTCCCTCTGGCCCATGACCTTCGGCCTGGCCTGTTGCGCCGTCGAGATGATGCACGCGGGGGCCGCGCGCTACGACCTGGACCGCTTCGGCATCGTGTTCCGGCCCAGTCCGCGCCAGTCCGACCTGATGATCGTGGCGGGGACCCTGACCAACAAGATGGCCCCGGCCCTGCGCAAGGTCTACGACCAGATGGCCGAGCCTAGGTGGGTGCTCTCCATGGGTTCCTGCGCCAACGGGGGCGGTTATTACCACTACTCCTATTCCGTGGTGCGCGGCTGTGACCGCATCGTCCCGGTGGACGTCTACGTCCCGGGCTGCCCGCCCACCGCGGAGGCCCTGCTGTTCGGCCTGGTCCAGCTGCAGAAGAAGATCCGCCGGACCCATACCATCGCCCGCTGAGGACAAGCCGAAGAATGCCGCTCACACCGCAAGCCCTGCTCGCGCGCCTGGAGGAGACCCTGGGCGAGCAGATCGCAGCCAGCAAACTGGCCCTGGGCGAAGCCACCATCGAGGTCAGACCCGAAGACTGGGTGGCCGTGGCCACGCAGCTGAGGGATGCGCCGGCGCTGGCCTTCGACACCCTGATCGATCTGTCGGGGGTGGATTATCTGACCTATAAGCGCGACGCCCGGGAGCACAGGCCCGAGGACGAGGCAGAGTCCGCGGAGGTGGAAGAGGAGGACCTCGAACTCGGTCCCGGCGAGATCGGGGCGGAAACGGTCTCCGGGCCGGAGCACGAGGGCGGTCCCGCGGCAATGCCCGGCAACGGGGCCCGTTTTGCGGTGGTCATGCATTTGTTGTCCGTGACCAAGAACCAACGGGTACGGGTGCGGGCCTTCTGCGCCGCCGACGACTTTCCGGTCATCGCCTCCGTGGTCCCGCTCTGGCCGTCGGCCAACTGGTACGAACGCGAGGCCTTCGACCTCTACGGCATCGTCTTCGAGGGCCACCCGGACCTGCGCCGCATCCTCACCGACTACGGCTTCATCGGCCACCCCTTCCGCAAGGACTTCCCCCTGTCCGGCAATGTGGAGATGCGCTACGACCCCCAGCTCAAGCGCGTCATCTATCAGCCGGTGACCATCGAGCCGCGCGAGGTCACGCCCCGCATCGTCCGGGAAGAGAACTACGGGGAGGTGGGCGGTGGCTGAGATCCGGAATGACACGCTGAATTTTGTCTCCGGCCGGCCTGCGGCCTTGACGTTCGTTGCACTCACGTTAGCCTGCGACGAAGTCGAGCGGCAGTGTCGGTGTGCAAGCGCCGTGCCTTCAGGAAGGGTCTTCTGAGCATGGCCGAAATCAGGAATTACACGCTGAATTTTGGTCCCCAGCATCCGGCCGCCCACGGCGTGCTGCGCCTGGTGCTGGAACTGGACGGCGAGGTCATCGAACGCGCCGATCCCCACATCGGGCTGCTGCACCGGGCCACCGAAAAGCTTGCCGAGCACAAGACCTTCGTCCAATCCGTGCCCTACATGGACCGTCTGGACTATGTGTCCATGATCATGAACGAGCACGCCTACTGCATGGCCGTCGAAAAGCTGCTGGAGCTGGAGGTGCCCGTCCGCGCCCAATACATCCGGGTCATGTTCGACGAGATCACCCGTTTGCTGAACCACCTGCTGTGGTTGGGGACCCATGGCCTGGACATCGGCGCAATGACCATCTTCCTGTACTGCTTCCGGGAGCGCGAAGAGCTCATGGACGTGTACGAGGCGGTCACGGGTGCGCGCATGCACGCGGCCTATGTCCGCCCCGGCGGGGTCTACCGGGATCTGCCCGAACGCATGCCCCAATACCAGGCCAACCAGTACCGCAACGAGGCCGAGATCCGGCACTTGAACGAGAACCGGCAGGGTTCGGTGCTGGACTTCATCGAGGACTTCGCCCGTCGTTTCCCGGCCCTGGTGGACGAATACGAGACCCTGCTCACCGACAACCGCATCTGGAAACAGCGCACGGTGAGCATCGGCGTGGTGGATCCGGACCGGGCCAAGGCCCTGGGCTTCACCGGTCCCATGCTGCGCGGCTCGGGGGTGGCCTGGGACCTCAGGAAGATGCAGCCCTACGAGGTCTACGACCGGCTGGACTTCGAGATCCCGGTGGGCCGCAACGGCGACTGCTACGACCGCTACCTCGTGCGCGTGGAGGAGATGCGGCAAAGCAACCGCATCATCGCCCAGTGCGTGGACTGGCTGAAGCACAATCCCGGGCCGGTGATCGTGGACAACCACAAGGTGGCGCCGCCGTCGCGGGAGGCCATGAAGGAGAACATGGAAGAACTCATCCACCACTTCAAGCTGTTCACCGAGGGCATGCACGTGCCCGAAGGCGAGGCCTATGCGGCGGTGGAGCACGCCAAGGGCGAATTCGGCGTCTACATCGTCTCGGACGGCGCCAACAAGCCTTACCGGGTCAAGCTGCGCGCTCCGGGTTTCCCTCACCTGGCCGCCATGGACGAGATGTCCCGGGGCCTCATGATCGCCGACGTGGTGGCCATCATCGGCACCATGGACATCGTTTTCGGGGACATCGACCGCTGATGCTGACCGCCGAATCCCTCGCCCTCATCGACAAGGAGGTCGCCAAGTACCCCGCCGACCAGAAGCAGTCGGCGATCATGGCGGCCCTGCGTATCGCCCAGACGGAAAAGGGCTGGCTCGCGCCCGAGATCATCGAGTTCGTGGCCGACTATCTGGGCATGACCCCCATCGCGGCCTACGAAGTGGCCACCTTCTACAACATGTACGACCTGAAGCCCGGCGGCCGGCACAAGATCACCCTTTGCACCAACCTGCCCTGCCAACTCCAGGGGGCGGGTGCTGTCGCGGAGCGTCTCAAAGCGAAACTGGGCGTGGATTTCGGCGAGACCACCCAGGACGGGCGCTACACACTCAGGGAGGGCGAATGCATGGGGGCCTGCGGCGACGGCCCCCTGTGCCTGCACAACAATCACAAGATGCTGACCCACCTGACCCCCGAGTCCGTGGACGAGCTTCTGGACGAGCTGAAATGAGCCTGCTCTCACCCGACAGCAAGGTCTGCCTCTGGACCCAGGACCTGCCCGAGCCCGGCGCCCTCAAGACCTATGTGGAGCACGGCGGCTACCAGGCCCTGAAGAAGATCCTGGCCGAGAAGACCCCGGCCGAGGAGATCATCACCCAGGTCAAGCACTCCGCCCTGCGCGGGCGGGGCGGTGCCGGCTTCCCCACGGGGCTGAAGTGGAGCTTCATGCCCCGCGGCTTCTCGGGAGAGAAATACCTGGTCTGCAACAGCGACGAGGGCGAACCCGGCACCTTCAAGGATCGGGACATCCTGCGCTACAACCCGCACCAGCTCATCGAGGGCATGATCATCGCCGGCCACACCCTGGGCGCCAGGGCCGGCTACAACTACATCCACGGCGAAATCTACGAGCTCTACGAGGCCTTCGAGCGCTCCCTGGAAGAGGCCCGCGTCGCCGGCTATCTGGGCAGGGACATCCTGGGCAGCGGCTGGGACTACGACATCCACGCCTTCCACGGTTACGGCGCCTACATCTGCGGCGAAGAGACCGCCCTGCTGGAATCCCTGGAGGGCAAGAAGGGGCAGCCCCGCTTCAAACCGCCCTTTCCGGCCAGCTACGGCCTTTACGGCAAGCCCACCACCATCAACAACACCGAGACCCTGGCCAGCATCCCCTGGATCATGCGCCACGGCGGCCAGGCCTTCCTCAACCTGGGCAAGCCCAACAACGGCGGTACCAAGATCTTTTCCGTCTCCGGGCACGTGAACCGGCCGGGCAACTACGAGGTCCCCCTGGGCCTGCCCTTTCCGGAACTGCTGGAGATGGCCGGCGGCGTGAGGAACGGGAACAAGCTGAAGGCCGTCATCCCGGGCGGCTCCTCCGCCCCGGTGCTGCCGGCGGAGATCATGACGGGTTGCACCATGGACTTCGACACCCTGGCCAAGGCCGGTTCCATGCTGGGCTCCGGCGCGGTCATCGTCATGGACGAGAGCCAGTGCATGGTGAAGGCCCTGGAGCGGCTGTCCTACTTCTACTTCGAGGAATCCTGCGGCCAGTGCACCCCCTGCCGGGAAGGCACCGGCTGGATGTACCGGGTGGTGCACCGCATCGAACACGGCCAGGGCCGGCCCGAGGACCTGGAGCTGCTCATGAACATGGGCGACAACATCGCAGGACGCACCATCTGCGCCCTGGGCGATGCCGCGGTGGGTCCCGTGCACAGCTTCATCAAGCACTTCCGCGACGAGTTCGAGTACCACATCGAACACAAGCGCTGCCTCGTGGGTTCGTGAGATGCCGACCATAACCATCGACGACAAGCAGATCGAGGTTGCGGCGGGGGCCACGGTGATGGACGCCGCCAACCAGGTCGGCATCTACATCCCCCATTTCTGCTATCACAAGAAGCTGTCCATCGCCGCCAACTGCCGCATGTGCCTGGTGGAGGTGGACAAGGCCCACAAGCCGCTCCCCGCATGCGCCACGCCGGTCACCGACGGCATGGTGGTGAGGACCCATTCGCCCAGGGCCGTCCAGGCCCAGAAGGGGGTCATGGAGTTCCTGCTCATCAACCACCCCCTGGATTGCCCCATCTGCGACCAGGGCGGCGAGTGCCAGCTCCAGGACCTGGCCGTGGGCTACGGCGCCAGCGCCTCCCGCTATGCCGAGGAGAAGCGGGTGGTGCGGGACAAGGAACTGGGTCCCCTCATCTCCACCGACATGACCCGCTGCATCCACTGCAGCCGCTGCGTGCGCTTCGGCCAGGAGTTCGCCGGCCTGATGGAGCTGGGCATGCCCGGCCGCGGCGAGCACACCGAGGTCACGTCCTTCCTGGAGCGCCAAGTGGGTTCCGAGCTCTCCGGCAACGTCATCGACCTCTGCCCGGTGGGCGCCCTCACGTCCAAGCCCTTCCGCTTCAGCGCCCGCACCTGGGAGCTTTCCCGACGTAATTCCGTGAGCCCCCACGACGGCCTGGGCGCCAATCTACATGTGCAGGTCAAGGACCGCCGGGTCTACCGGGTCCTGCCCCGGGAGAACGAGGACATCAACGAATGCTGGCTGGCGGACCGGGACCGCTTTTCCTACCAGGCCCTCAATTCCGATGAGCGTCTGGCCAGGCCCATGGTGCGCGAGGGCGACCTGTGGGTCGAGGTGGACTGGCAGAAGGCCCTGGCCCAGGTGGCCGGGGCGCTGAAGCTCATCCGGGACACCCACGGCGGCGAGGCCATCGGCGTGCTGGGTTCCCCCCACCAGACCGTGGAGGAGCTGTACCTGCTGCAAAGGCTGGCCCGCGGCCTGGGCTGCGAGAACGTCGACCACGGCATCGACCGGGCCGCCGCGTCCTCGGCACCGGACGTGCCCTGGCTGGGCATGCCCGTCGCCGAGCTGGAGCGCCTGGACCGGGTCCTGCTGATCGGCTCCACGGTGCGCAAGGACCAGCCCCTCGTCGCCCATCGCCTGCGCCAGGCGGTCAAGGGCGGTGCACAGCTCAACGTCGTGCACGCGGCCGGGGACGACCTGCTGTGCAAGGTGAACGCCAGCCTCTTCGTCCGGCCTTCCGCCCTGGTCCGGGCCCTGGCCCGGGTGGCCAAGGCCCTGCAGGAGACGGGTGCGGCCCTGCCCACGGCGCTGGCGGGGCAGTTGGCCGCCGTCGAGGCGGACGAGGCCGCACGCGCCATCGCCCGCAGCCTGTCCGGCGGGAGACGCAAGGCCGTGCTGCTGGGCAGCCTGGCCCGGCAGCATCCGGCCGCCGGCGAGCTCCACGCCCTGGCCGACGCCATCGCCCGGGCCAGCGGGGCCACCCTGGGCTTCCTGGTCGCCGCTG
>JBJKSP010000189.1:0-4444 GCA_046703865.1 Thiobacillaceae bacterium | reverse complement strand
GCGCAACTCCTGCGGGATGCCCTTGCCGGTATCGCCCACCTCCAGCCAAACCGAGTCATCCCCACGCCGGCCGGTGCGCAGGGTAATGGTGCCGCGCGGACCTTCGATGGCGTGTGCGGCATTGATCAGCAGGTTCATGAAGACCTGGTTGAGCTGTGAAGGCAGACATTCGACCTCCGGCAGATCGCCGTACTCCTTGACCACGTCGGCCCGGTATTTGATCTCGTTGTGGACGATATTCAGGGTGCTGTCCAATCCTTCATGCAGATTTGCGTATTGCCATTCCGGCGAGTCGTCCAGGCGGGAGAAGTCCTTCAGGTCCTGGATGATCTTGCGCACCCTGGTGATGCCCTCGTGGGACTCGCTCATCAGTGCGGGGATGTCCTCTTTGAGGTAGTCCAGGTCCAACTTCCGTCTCAGCTCGGCCACTTCGGCACAGGCGGGGACGTTCGCGGTCAAAGTCCGTTCCGCGCTTTCGTAGGCCTCGATCATGCGCATCAGGTCACGGATGTAGTTTTCCAGGGTGCCCAGATTGGAATGCACGAAACCGATGGGGTTGTTGATCTCGTGGGCCACGCCGGCCGCCAACTGGCCTATGGAGGCCAGCTTTTCGGACTGCAGCAACTGGCCCTGAGCCTCCTGCAGTTGCCGGTGCAGGATCTCCAGCTGGCGATATTTACCTTCCAGCTCCCCCATGGCCCTGGACAGGTCCGCAGTGCGCCGGTCCACCCTCTTTTGCAGCTCCACGTTGCTGTCCTGTAGGGAGGCCTCCAGGTGCTTGCGGGCTGTGATGTCGGTGTAGATGGACACATATTGGTAGGGCCGTCCACCGGCGTCGAGAAAGGGCACGATGGTGGAATCCACCCAGAAATAGCTACCGTCCTTGCTCCGGTTGCAGACCTCGCCGCGCCAGACCCGGCCCTGGGTAACGCTTTGCCACAGATCGGCGAAAAACGTCTGGGGGTGCCGGCCGGAATTGACGATGCGCAGATTTTTGCCGATCAGTACCTCGCGGCCGTATCCGGAAATGGCGCAGAACTTGTCGTTGACATAGGTGATGTTGCCCGCGGTGTCGGCGATGCTGACGATGGCGTGTTCGTCGAGAGCGGTTTTCTGGGATTGCAGTTCCTGGTTGGTGCCGAGGAGCAGTTCGTTCATGCGCTCCATGGGGGTCAGGTCTCTGGCCACACACAACACGCCCTTCCAGCCCCCAGTGGCCGCGGGGATGGGCGTGCGCGTCACCAAATGGTGATGTGTCTCACCGTCCGCGTCGGACAAATTAATATCCTGGCTGGCGGACTTGCCGGTTTCCAACACCTGCTGATCTTCCAGCTTGCCCCGGAGCCCCTCGACACGCCCCCATAGATCGGCCTCCTCGCAGCCGGCGATGTCCGCGGCCGGGCGTCCGGCGAGCCGTTCGAACCCCTGGTTGAACCAGCCGATGCGGGCCTCCAGGTCCTTGAACCATACCGGGACGGGAATGTTCTCCAGCAGGATGCGCGTATCCCTTCCTTGGTCGTGGAGCGTGGTCAGCAGGCGGGATTGCCGCTGGATGACCAGGGCGGCAATGCCTGCGGAAAGGAAGATCGCGAGGCTGGCACTGCCGGCCATCAGGCTGAAGGCGAACCGGTACTGCCCCTGGGAAACAGTGACGGCCCGCCGTTCCGCCCCGATCTGCCAGTCCACCAGGCGGCGCATTTCATTGGTGGCCAGATCCTGTGCCGGGATGGCCTTTTCCGCCAGCAAGCGCTCGGCTGCCGCATCTTCATACTGCTGGGCCAGATCCAGGACCTGGTTTTGCAACTCGGCTCCCTTGGCCGTCAATTTGCCCTGCTCCGCCAACATGGATTTCTCCTGGGGACTGAGGGGCAGCGCCGCAAAGCGGTCCCGGGCCTTACGGAACTTGCCGGCCAGTGTGTAGAAGCGGGGGACCATGGCATCGCGAGCGAAAGGGTCCTTTTCCTGCAGGATGGCGACCAGAAACAGTGACCGCTCCCGTGCGACGATGTACATCTCCGTGGCGGCCTGGGCCTTGGCGCTGTATTGCTGGGACAGGTCGTCGATGGTCCTCTGCATGGCATGCAGGTAGTAAAGGCCCGCTCCAGCCAAGGAGAGCAGAAGGCCGATCACCAGGATAAAACCGATGAGGATGCCCAGGGTTTCCTTGCGCCGGAGCAACGTGAGCATTACTAGCCCATCACCCGGTCACCGAAGGCCCCGTATCGGTCTTCTGCCCCGGTCAGGAGACCCTCGATGACCGGCCAGCCAAACCCGATGCAACCCCAGGCACCGACGCCCAAGGCCGACAGGCGGTCGGGTTCATCCTCTATCTGCAGCAATACGGGCGGTGTGGTCATTGGCTCGATATCGGTCGCGTCCACGCATGCTTCCAGCCCACCGGGAACGGGTTGCCATGCACAAATAACGGTTCGACGGGGCAAGAGTTAAGGCCGGACCTGCTGCGGCGTGCCAACACACGGGGCACAGGGGTGGACGGCGACCCCGGACATCACCCGCTCACGCGGCGTTCGCACTGTCTCCGTGTGACTGGAAGACGGCATCGTGGTAACGGAACGCTTCCCGGATATGTCCTCGCAACAGTTCGTCGTCCCAGGGCTTGGTCAGGAACTTGTAAATGGCCCCGTGGTTGACCGCCTGGATGATGGTCTCCAGTTCCGTGAACCCGGAGAGCACGATGCGCACCGTGTCCGGGTGCAATTCGCGCACCCTGCCCAGGAACTCGGTGCCGCTCATCTCCGGCATGCGCTGGTCCGACAGGATGACCTGGACGGAATTCAGGGCGAGCAGATCCAGGCCCTCCCTGGCGCTGTGAGCAATGAGGATGCGGTAACCTTCACTGCGCAGCAGGCGCCTCAGGGACGACAGGATATTGGGTTCGTCATCCACCAGCAGCAGGGTACGGGATTCGGGGTCCATGGCTTCGACCCTGGGCAGGGACTTATCTTTCCGCATCAGTTCGGCATAGTCCTCTGCCGGAACCGGCATGCTGAAGTAATGGCCCTGAATGACGTCGCAGCCGTGTTGCCTCAGGTAGCCCAACTGGGCCTCCGTCTCCACGCCCTCGGCCACGACCCTGAGGTGCATGCGCTGGGCCAGGCCGATGATGGCGGTCACGATGCCGGCCGCTCCCGGCTCGGTGACCACTTCCCGCACGAAGGATTGGTCAATCTTCACGGTATCGATGGGAAAACGGCGCAAGTAGGCAAAGCTGGAATAGCCGGTACCGAAGTCGTCCAGGGCGATCTTCACGCCAATCTGCTTAAGCCGGTCCAGCAGAACGGCAGCCGAGGCCGGGTCATCCATCAGCGTGCTTTCCGTGAGCTCCAGCTCCAATTGCCGGGCGGGGAGATCATGGCGTTGCAGGGCATCGGCGACCACGGCCTCCAGGTTGCCGGCACGGAACTGGTGGGCCGACACGTTGACCGCTACCTGCAGTTCCTGCAGGCCCGCGTCGTTCCAGGCACGGATCTGACGGCAGGCGGTGTCGATGACCCAGGAGCCTATGGGCACGATGAGCCCGGTCTTTTCCGCCAAAGGGATAAAACGGGCGGGGGAAATGGGTTCCCCGCCGTCGCGGTACCAGCGCAGCAAGGCCTCCGCACCGGTGACACGGCCGCTTTGGAGGTCCACCTTGGGCTGGTAGTGAAGTTCCAGCTCATTGCGGTCCAGGGCACGGCGCAGTGCGGCTTCCAGTTCCAGGTTGGCCAAGGCGTCCGCGTTCAGGTCGCTGGTATAGAAACTGAAATGGCCGCGCGCCTGTTCCTTGCTCCGGTACATGGCCGCTTCGGCGTCCCGCAGCAGTTCTGCCGCGTTGTCCCCGTCGTCGGGGTAGATACTGATGCCGATGCTGGCCCCGATGAAGACCTCGTGCCCATCCGGGGTCCTGAACGGCGGCGACAAGGCGGCGATCAGGTCCTGCGCCACATCTGCCGCGACTTGGGCGTCGTCGATGTGCTCCAGCAACAACAGGAACTCGTCCCCTCCCATGCGTGCGAGGGTGTCCTCTTGGCGTACCCGGGCACGCAGACGGTCCACCACGGCCGAGAGCAGACGGTCGCCGACACCGTAGCCGAGGCTGTCGTTCACTGCCTTGAAGCGGTCCAGATCGATGTACAGGACCCCCAGGCGCCATTTGCGCCGTAGGGCACGATCCAGGGCGTGATCCAGCCTCAGCTGCAACAGCAGCCGGTTGGGCAGATCCGTCATGGCATCGTGGTGGGCCAGGTGATCGAGCCGGTCCTGGCTTTGGCGCAAATGGCTCAGATCGGTGGACACACTGACGTAATGGGTGGGCTCTCCGGCCTCGTTCCTGACGGTACTGAAAGTCAGCCACTCGGGATAAATCTCGCCGTTCTTGCGCCGGTTCCAGACCTCGCCCTGCCAATAGCCCACCGTTTGGACGGCCGTCCACATGGCCTTGAAG
>JBJKSP010000188.1:0-4219 GCA_046703865.1 Thiobacillaceae bacterium | reverse complement strand
GGTACCCGCCTGCTCCAAAGGGTTCTGGGTGGCCATCACCATGAACAGCTCGGGCAGGCGCCGGGTCTCGCCACCGGCGGTGATCTGGTGCTCCTGCATGGCCTCCAGCAGGGCGGATTGGACCTTGGCCGGGGCCCGGTTGATCTCGTCGGCCAGGATGATCTCGTTGAACAGCGGGCCTTCCACGACATGGAACCGGCTTTCGCGGGGGTCGTAGACGTCGGTTCCGGTCAGGTCGCCGGGCAGCAGGTCGGGGGTGAACTGCACGCGCCGGAAATGGGCGTGGACCCCGCCGGCCAAGGTTTTTACGGCGGTGGTCTTGGCCAGGCCAGGCAGGCCCTCCACCAGCACGTGGCCGCCGGCCAGCAGGCCGATGACCAGACGGTCCAGCAGCGCGGCCTGGCCGACGATGACCTCGGACAGGGCCTGGCGCAGTTCCAGGAGACGGGCTTGGGTCGCCATGGCGATCTCTCATGTTGGAAATCAACTTGACGGTAAGGCCGAAACGGCCTGTCGGCAATGGTGTGATAGTGCTAGGGCGCATTAACGCTGGCTTTACCCATGGGGTGCTGCGAAAACGCAGTTGCCACCCGAATCAACCCGTCGCAGGGGTCAATCAGTGCTGACACGCGCTGACCCGGATTGCCGGCTGAGCCTAAGGTATTGCGTATACTTGTCGCCTGACAGGCCGTGGTCCATGGCGGATATTACGGCCGAAGATCAATGATGAATGAAGGGTGTTGACCATGAGCAATCTGCATCTCATCGGCGGCGAAAAGGGCGGCGTCGGCAAGTCCCTGGTCGCACGTCTGCTGGCCCAGTACATGATCGACCATGAACAGCCGTTTCTCGGCTTCGATACCGACAAGTCACACGGTTCCCTGCTGCGCTTCTACTCCGGTTTCGCGGCCCCCACCGTCATCGACCGGTACGAAAGCCTGGACAGCATCATCGAGAGCGCGGCCGAGGCCCCGGAGCGCCGCATTCTGGTCGATCTCGCCGCCCAGACCCATCAGTTTCTCGTGCGCTGGATGGAAGATTCCGGCGTGCTGGACCTGAGCAGCGAGCTGGGACTCAGGCTGAACTACTGGCACGTGATGGACTCCGGCCAGGATTCCATCGACCTGCTGCGCCAGCTCCTGGACCAGTTCGGCCGTCGGCTCCACATCATCCTGGTGCTCAACGAGGTCCGGGGCGATCGGTTCGATCTACTCGACGCCTCAGGGGAGCGTGCACGCGCGGAAGACCTGGGCGCCAGGGTGATCTCCATTCGCCGATTGCAGGACAGCACGATGCAGAAGATCGACGGCCGCAGCCTGAGCTTCTGGGCCGCCGTGAACAATGCCGACAGGGCAGGCACCGGGCTGGGCCTGCTGGAGCGTCAACGTATCAGGGTCTGGATGAACAAGGCCTACGAAGCGTTCGACAGGCTCGAAATCTAGGGCCCGGACCGGCTGGCCGGGAGCTAGCTTATGCGGAAGATGAATGCACGTCGGCAGGCCGGAGCCAAACCCGCCTAAACAGGTCCGTGTGCGCGTCTCGCGGTCCGTTGGTATCAGCCTTCTCTTAGCCCGTTCCAGTCTTGGCGCGGCGCACTTCCTCCTCCGCTTCCACTTCACGCCTATGGGCTTCGAAGGCGCGTTCCTTCAGCACCAGCGTCCGGAAACGCTTGGTGTTGAAGTTGTATTCGCGAAATCCGACGAAGAAAACGATGATGCCGAATGTGATCAGGATGAAGCCGCTGACCTCGAAGAACTGGTGGCCGATCAACTTCACGAAGGCGATGCCCAGAACGACCATGGCGATGGCCGTCCGGCTGTAAGCCAGGAAGGTCCTCTTGTTTGCGAAAACGGTACGGTCCAGCGCTAACCAGTCGCGCAGGATCATGTCATCGCGTTTGAATTCCAGGTAGGGGTCCTCGATCACGCTCACCTCGTCAAATTGCAGACGTCACCCATGTCGGGTGGGTCATGCCGGGCTGGGGGGACGACTCTGCGAAAAGGGCAGAATGTCGAAGGGACGCGGCCCAGCCGGATTGACCATCGCTTCCTCATCGCATTGAGGAAGGAAACCAAATATTATAAACAGATTACCGAACGGCGGTCGTTTTGAACATCCTTGGCCCGATTCATGCTGGGCCGTGAGATGCTGCCGAGGAGCAATCAGGATCGCAAACCGGCGCTGCCAATACCCCGGCGGCAGTGAAAACAGTCATGCGGTATCTCTGGCCCATCGCCAAGAGATCATCTGGGTTACCCTAAACCTTTCGAGTGGCTCAGGGTGAGGCGATGGAAATCTTCCTGGCGTTTTTGGCGGGTCTGCTGCTGGGCGGAGTGGCGCTGCTCTGGCTGCGGGGACGCTGGCTGGCGCAGCGCTCGGGCCTGACCGCCCGGTTGGCCGCTGCGGAGGCGCTGGGACAGGAGATGGACGACCTGCGCCGCGGCCGGGAGGCGTTGAACACCCAGGTGGCGCGCCTGGAGGCCGAACTGTCGGGTGAGCGCCAGGCGGCAGCCGAGAAGCTGAAGCTCCTGGATGAGGCCCAAACCCGCCTGGCGGACACCTTCCGGGCACTTTCCGCCGAGGCCCTGAAAAGCAACAACCAGGCCTTCCTGGCCCTGGCCCGGGAGAACCTGGAGAAGTTCCAGGAGGCAGCCAAGGGCGACCTGGAGGCCCGGCGCCAAGCGGTGGCAACCCTGGTCAAGCCCCTGGGCGAGGTCCTGGGCAAGCTGGAGGTCCAGGCCCGGGAGATGGAGCAGGTCCGGGCCGGGGCCTATGCCAGCCTGACCGAGCAGGTGAAGGGCCTGTTGAGCGCCCAGGAAGGGCTCAAGAGCGAGACCGGCCGTCTGGTCACCGCCCTGCGCCGGCCCGAGGTGCGCGGGCGCTGGGGCGAGATGCAGCTGAAGCGGGTGGTGGAGATGGCCGGCATGCAGGCCCACTGCGACTTCTACGAGCAGGAGACCGGTGAGGCGGATGGCCGGCGCCAGCGTCCGGACATGCTGGTGCGCCTGCCCGGGGACAAGACCGTGGTGCTGGATGCCAAGGCGCCCGTGGCCGCCTTCCTGGAAGCGGTGGAGACGGAGGACGAGCATCAGCGCCGTCATCACATGGCCCGCTTCGCCCGCCACGTAAAAGAACACGTCCAGGCCCTGGGGGCCAAGGCCTACTGGGACCAGTTCCAGCCGGCGCCGGAATTCGTGGTCCTGTTCCTGCCCGGCGAAGCCTTCTTCAGCGCGGCCCTGGAGCAGGAACCGGAACTCATTGAGTACGCCAACGAGCACAGGGTGATCCCGGCCACCCCCACCACCCTGATCGCCCTGCTCAAGGCCATCGCATATGGCTGGCGCCAGGAGGCCTTGGCGGACAACGCGCGCCAGATCAGCGAACTGGGGGCACAGCTCTACGAGCGCCTGGGCAAGCTGGCCGAGCACTGGGCCGGCGTGGGCCGGAGCCTGGCCCAGGCCACCAAGGCCTACAACGACGCCACTGGCTCCCTGGAGAGCCGGGTGCTGGTCACCGCCCGCAAGTTCGAGGACCTGCATGCCGCCCCGGCGGGCCGTGGGATCGCCGCACCGCCCCCCCTGGAACAGCAGCCCCGCAGCCTGCAGGCGGCGGAGTTCCAGTCCGGGGAGGCGCAGTCCGGCGAAATGCCTTGAACTGTCTATCGGTGACCTGGAATGTCTTCTGAAACCTGAAATGGGCTCCGCCTGGATGTTGGTGGCAGGGGCCAGCTTCGCCTTCATGGGCGTGCTGGTAAAGCTGGGAGGGCATTGGTTCTCCAGCCAGGAGCTGGTGTTCTACCGTTCGATCTTCGGGCTGCTGATGGTCTTGGCCCTGCTGGTCCTGAGGCAGGGAGGCAGCGGCCTGCGCCGGCTGGCCAGCGTCCATCTCCGGCTGCATCTGCGCCGCGGCCTGGTGGGTTTCACGGCCCTGGTCTGCTTCTTCTATGCCCTCACCCGGTTGCCCCTGTCGGTGGCGGTGACCCTGAACTACACCTCCCCCCTGTTCCTGGCCCTCATGATGCCGGCCTGGCTCAAGGAGCGACCCCGGCCGGCCCAGTATGCGGCGGTGTCGCTGGGATTCCTGGGCATCGTCCTGCTGCTGCGTCCCTGGGAGGCCCACGGGGACCTGGTGGCCGGTCTGGTCGGCCTGTTTTCGGGTTTCATGGCGGGGCTGGCCTATGTGCACGTGCGCACGCTGGGCAGGCTGCATGAGCCCGAAT
>JBJKSP010000187.1:0-5965 GCA_046703865.1 Thiobacillaceae bacterium | reverse complement strand
GCCCTGCACGATGCGCGCGAGCCCGACCGGATCGTCCACGAACTGCGCGACCTGGTGGCGCAGCGGCTGTATGGGTTGTGCTGTGGCTACGAGGACCTGAACGACCATGCGACGCTGCGGCAGGACCCGCTGATGCAAACGGCGGTCGGCACGGGCAGCCTCTCCGGCACCCTGAACTGCCAGATCGTGCCCGGTGCCAACAGTTGCACCATAAGCGGCGCCGTGTATTCAAGAGGGGAGAGCGTGGCCTTGGTTCCCGAGGGTGGCGACGGCTTCTATCTTAACAACGGAACGTGCGACACCGGACCGGATGGGGTCGCCGTATGCACCATCCCCGGCAGCTACGCCTTTATCGGCAGTACGGTAACCGTCGACCCTTCGCCCACCATGCGCTCGATCACATTTGTCCCAGGCTTCAATGAAAACGTGACCAGCAGCCCCGTAGGTCTCGATTGTCCGACCGGCAATGTCTGCACGGCATTGTTCCCACTCAACAGCACAGTCACTCTGACCTATACCCCCAACACTGTTTATACGGGTACCGTATTCGGGCTCGGCAACTGGACCGGCGATTGCAGTGGCAGCAGCCCGACTTGCATCCTGACTATGGATGCAGACAAACGTGTTGGAGTGAACGTCCGCGTTTCATTTGCAGGCAACAGCGGCACACTTCTGACTAACCGAATCGCAGCGCAGGTGGAGACCGACAACGTTGACAACCAATACTTGAACGTGAGCCAGACTCAAACGCGACTCATTGGTCGCTATCACGGCGCCATTGTCTACGACCAGACCTTCGACGCACCTTTCGATTCCGCAACCGTGCAGGCGAGTGTGACGAATGCCCAGACCGCGGTCCGGGTCGCGGCGGGCATCGCCACATTGCCGACATTCGGCCCCACCCTTGTCGGCACGACCAACAGCCTGCTATCCAGCACGACACAAAACGAGGATGTATTGACCTTCGACACCATAGTCCCGCCAGCGACCGTCCACCTGCCGCCGGACACATTCTCGACCGGCGATCTGGGCTTTTGCGCCCCTGCGCCGGACAATTGCCCCCAGGCCCTGTCATTCCTCACGCTCGAATCAAATGCGTACAGTGATGTCGCCGTCGACGCTCTGGCAATTGACGACTACCTCATTGCCCGCACCGCGGTCACCACCAATACTTATGGCGTTCTTTCGACCTACGAGATTACCGACGGCGTCCTCGCGGCAGATGCCGATCTGATCTCGCTGGCAGTGTCGCAGGGCACCCTGACGCCCGCCTTCGTGCCGGCGACGCTCGAATACGGCGACAGCGTCGGCTACACGGTGAGCTCGATCACGGTCACGCCGACCCTCGACGACCCCGACGCCTCGGTGCAGGTCAACGGCATGTCCGTAGCCAACGGCACGGCTTCGCCGCCTGTCGCGCTGGTCGTCGGCGACAACCCGATTCACGTGGTCGTCACCGCCCAGGACGGTGCCACGAGCAAGCTCTATGTGCTCAGGGTCACTCGCGCGGCGGCGGCAGGGGGCGCGACCAACGCGACGCCCATCCCGGCGTTGTCGCCACATGGGCTCGCCCTGCTTGTGCTCCTGGTGCCCATCATGACCGGGTGGATCATCGGCCGGTGGCGACACCCTGCGCATGGCCGGAGCGAATGAAGGCCGGAATAGATATCAAGAGTACTCAGCTAAGCTCGGGATTTGTTCTGTCTTCGACCCAGCTGCAATTGAACGCGCTCAAGTCACTGTTCCTCGAACCGAGTCACCCGATATTGCGCATTAAAGTCTATGTCACAGGTTGTCAGGCAATGGACGCCTCCGCCAGGGTCTCGGCCAGTTGTACCACCTGGGCCCAGTCCAGCGTCACGTCGTCATGGGCGGCGGTGATGGCCATTCCCCCTTCCGTGACCCTGCCCACGAAGGACGCATCGCTGGCGATGGGACTCAGGTAGATCTCCTTTTCTTCGCTGCGTCCGTCGCACACTGCCGCCAGGGCCAGAGACAGGGTGAAGGCCTCCGCCGGCGTCAGGTCCAGGCGGATGCGGGGCGGCAATTCGAGCCGGACCAGCCGCCCCAGAAAGCGGTGGGTCACGCCGGTCACGATAAACCAGGGAGGAGCGGCCGGTGCATCCAAAGCTAGCCCCCTACGCCCATTGGCCGCCATGCTGCCATCGAGCCACCCTCGCCGCCCGCGGGGTGCGCCACCGGGAACCCACCCGGAGGATATGTATCCCGGCTGGCGAGCCGGGGTCTCCATTCGCACCGTCATCCAGCATCATCACTTCCTCGCTTCGTCCTTCGCACCTGAAGCGTGCGGCTGCGCACCAGGGATGTGCGTGCCGACACGGATACCCTCATGCCATTCAGGCCAGTCGCCTGCCCCTCAGCGCGCGATGGCCATTTCCGGCAAGCCCTGGCGCGGGTTGGCACAACGGTTGCTCGACTTCCCCCCATGGAATGGAGCAACCGTTGTGCCAAGCCTATCGGCTACCCCGGAAAGCACCCTACAGGGGCGAGCCGGTACCCATTTCCCGGAGCACGCATCCGGTCCGCCATAGTCCAATTCCCGGAAACCCCGGCACCGTGACCCAACCCCTGTCCCAGACCCCCATCGCAGGCGTCGTGCCCACGCCCGACAAGGACGCCCTCAAGCAGGCCTTTTTCCGCAACCTCTTCAATGTCCAGGGCAAGTTTCCGACGCTGGCCACCATGCACGACTACTACATGGCCCTGGCGTACACCGTACGGGACCATATGCTGGAGCACTGGATCGACACGGCCTCCGTCTATACCGAGCAGAAGGCGCGCACCGTGTGCTACCTCTCCGCCGAGTTCCTCATGGGTCCCCAACTGGGCAACAACCTGGTCAACCTGGGCCTGTACGAGACGGTGCGGCGGGCCATGTCCGAGCTGGGACTGAAGCTGGACGAACTGCTGGCCGAGGAGCCGGAACCGGGCCTGGGCAACGGCGGCCTGGGCCGGCTGGCGGCCTGCTTCCTGGACTCCATGGCCACCCTGGAGTTCCCCACACTGGGCTATGGCATCCGCTACGAGTTCGGCATCTTCGAGCAGGCCATCGTGGACGGCTGGCAAGTGGAAAAGACCGACAAGTGGCTGCGCTACGGCAACCCCTGGGAGCTGGCCCGCCCCGAATGGGCCGTGGAGGTGAAGCTGGGCGGCCACACCGAACACTACATGGACGAACACGGCCGGCCGGGTACGCGCTGGGTGCCGGGCCGATCGGTGGTGGGCATCCCCTACGACACGCCGATCCCGGGCTATCGCACCAACACCGCCAACACCCTGAGGCACTGGCGGGCGGAGGCGCCGGAATCCTTCGACTTTGCCCAGTTCAACCGGGGCGACTACTACGGGGCGGTGGAGCAGAAGGTGGCCTCCGAGAACCTCACCAAGGTGCTCTACCCCAACGACGAACCCCTCCAGGGCAAGCAGCTCCGGCTGGAGCAGCAGTACTTCTTCGTTTCCTGCTCGCTGCAGGACATGCTGCGCATCATGAAGACCCAGCGCATCCCCCTGGAGCGCTTCCACGAGAAATTCGCTGTCCAGCTCAACGACACCCACCCGGCCATCGCCGTGGCCGAGCTCATGCGCCTGCTCATGGACGAGCGTGGCCTGGTCTGGAGCCAGGCCTGGCACATCACCGAGCGCACCTTCGCCTACACCAACCACACCCTGCTGCCCGAGGCCCTGGAGCGCTGGTCCCTGGCCCTGTTCAGCCAACTGCTGCCGCGCCACCTGGACATCATCTACGAGATCAACGCAGGCTTCCTGGACCAGGTGAGGGTGAAATACCTGGACGACATGGACCGCGTCTCCCGCCTGTCCCTCATCGACGAAGCCGGCGGGCGCTACGTGCGCATGGCCCACCTGGCCTGTGTGGGGAGCTATGCCATCAACGGCGTCGCTGGCCTGCACACGGAGCTGCTCAAGGCCGACGTGCTGAAGGACTTCCACGACCTCTGGCCGCAGCGCTTCTCCAACAAGACCAACGGCGTCACTCCCCGGCGCTGGCTGCTGTTGAGCAACCCGCGCCTGGCCGGCCTGATCACGGAGGCCATCGGCGAGGGCTGGATCAAGGACCTGGAACGCCTCCGGGCGCTGGAACCCCTGGCGAACGACGCCGCCTTCGCAGGCAGGTGGCGCACCATCAAGCGGGCCAACAAGCACCACTTCGCCGTCTACCTGCGCCAGGTCACCGGCGTGGGCGTGGACCCGGACGCCCTGTTCGACGTGCAGGTCAAACGCATCCACGAATACAAGCGCCAGCACCTGAACCTCCTGCACATCGTCGCCCTCTATCACCGGCTCAAGACCGACCCCCATTTCGACCCCCAGCCCCGCGCCTTCATCTTCGCCGGCAAGGCCGCCCCGGCCTACCACATGGCCAAGCTCATCATCAAGCTGATCAATGCCGTGGGCCAGGTGGTGAACCGGGACCGGTCCCTGAGCGACCGCCTGAAGGTGGTCTTCCTGCCCAATTTCAACGTCACCAACGGCCAGCGCATCTATCCCGCGGCCGAGCTGTCGGAACAGATCTCCACCGCCGGCAAGGAGGCCTCGGGCACCGGCAACATGAAGTTCACCATGAACGGGGCCCTCACCATCGGCACCCTGGACGGGGCCAACATCGAGATCCGGGAGGCGGTGGGGGCAGACAACTTCTTCCTCTTCGGCCACACCACCGAGGAGGTGGCCATGATCCAGTCCAGGGGCTACCGGCCCATGGACCTCTACCACGCCAACCCCCTGCTGAAGGAGGTCATCAACCTCATCCGAAACGGCTTCTTCTCCCGGGGCGATGGCGAGATGTTCCGGCCCCTGGTGGACAACCTGCTCTACCACGACCCCTATCTCCTGCTGGCGGACTTCGACGCCTATTGCGAATGCCAGGAGCAGGTGGGGACCGCCTACCGGGACCCCGCCCACTGGACGCGCATGTCCATCCTCAACGCCGCCCGCTCCGGCAGCTTCTCCTCGGACCGCACCATCCGGCAATATTGCAGGGACATCTGGAAAGTGGAGCCGGTGCACATCCAGATCGAGGGCGATCAGCCTGCGGGGGCAATAAAGGCAGAAAGCGTCTTCGAATGACGCGATTCCGGGCTGCGTATACCCGGAAAGGGCTAACGCAATCCGCTTTGTTGAACCCGGCCTATCGCGATGGACCAATGGCGGCCTGAGAGCGGGTCGTCAGGGCGGCCATGTGCAACATCCCAATGTGGCCTAACCGGACGATTAGCGATTCCGGATACGTCTTTCAACATTCTTTCAGAAAGCATGTTGGAGCCGTATGCAAAGTATTTCATATTATCTTCGCCCAATGACGCAAATCACCCGTTGCAAATACGCGCAGCGGGTGAGCGGTCGGAGTGGATTTGCATTGTTAGGTCGTGATTACTTTTTGATAAGCCCAATAACAAAAAGCAGTATCGCAGCCCCAACGGTTGCCGTGATGATTGATCCAATCAATCCGCCAGCTGAGATCCCCAGCAGCCCAAATACAAACCCACCAATTACGGCGCCAATTAAGCCAACGATAATGTTGCCCAAAAGACCAAAACCACCCCCTTTCATCAGGGTCCCAGCCAACCAGCCGGCAACAGCGCCAATTGCCAGAAAGATTATCAAGCTTGTTATGCCCATAATTTCACCTCTGTTGTTAAAGATAAGTACATTTATTGCAATCTAACGTAAAATTAACCGGCTCCGCGCTTTTGCGGAGTCCGGGTTGAATGTCGGGTTGGGCCTCGATGCATTGAAGCCGTACGCATTGCAGGAAATGCTACTTTCGCTTTCTAAGAATCCGCCAGGAAACATATTTACGTCTCGCATCGTCCAGCAGCAAAGAAACTTTTGGCCGAAGTATATGCTCTAGAAATCCCCATGCTAGAACCGCTATGGCGACTAAGGCAAAAGTTGTATTCAAATTGTCCTTTGACACGCATACGCC